>NZ_BAABDD010000007.1:0-280338 GCF_039539445.1 Salinactinospora qingdaonensis | reverse complement strand
CTCAGCAATGCCAACCAATTCCATACCCCACCAATACCCCCCGCCCCCACCACCCCACACCCACCCCCTTGACCCTCCAGCCACAGGAGAGTCCACCATCGACAACATGGAACCGCACCGCGGCCTGCACACCATCGGTGAACTGGCCAAACGCACCGGACTGTCCGTCAAGACCATCCGGTTCTACGCCGACACCCACGTCGTGCCCCCCACCACCCGCAGCCCCAACGGATACCGCCTCTACGACGCCGACGCCGCAGCCCGCCTCGACCTCGTCCGCACCCTGCGCGAACTCGGCATCGACCTGAGCACCATCCGCCGGATTCTCAACCGCGACGCCGACCTCGGCCACGTCGCCGCCGCCCACGCCGAAGCCCTCGGCGCCCAGATCCGGATGCTGCGACTGCGCAGAGCCGTGCTGCAAACCCTTGCCCACCGCAACCCCACCCCACGGGACGTGACACTCATGAACAAACTCGCCAACCTCTCCGCCGAAGAACGCCAACGCATTCTCGACGACTACCACGACGCCATCTTCGACGGCCTCGACCTCGACCCCACCTTCGTCACCAAAATGCGCTCCATCCGCGTCGACCTCCCCGACAACCCCACCCCCGACCAAGTCGACGCCTGGGTCGAACTCGCCGAACTCGTCTCCGACCCCACCTTCCGCACCCGCGTGCGAGAAATGACCGAACAACAAGCCCACGAACGCGCCAACGGCACCTTCCAGCCACCCCACACCGGCGCCACCGACCTCGCCACCCGCGTCATCGACACCGTCACCCCCGCCCTCAACGACGGCACCGACCCCACCTCACCCCACGGCCAAACCATCGTCACCGAACTCGCCACCGCCTTCGCCCACCACCACAACACCCCCGACACCCCCCACTACCGCGCCGACCTCGCCGACCAACTCGCCACCTTCACCGACACCCGCGTCGAGCGCTACTACCACCTCATCGCCGTCATCAACGACTGGCCCACCCCCACCCCCCAGGTGCCCGCCTGGGAATGGTTCATCACCGGCCTCCGCGCCACCCCCACCCACTAACCCCACCCACCACCGACCACCGCCACCCCGCCGGTGGGCCCACAGGGCCCACCGGCATCACCCCTCAGCCCACAACCTCAGGAAAAGAACCCAAACGACCACAACGCACCATTAGTCCCCACACTCACCGCCACCGCCAACACCACGCCCGTGACAAACCCCCGACGCAACGACCGCACCAAGTACTCCACCGCGATCAGGTTGTTCAACACGAAATACCCCAACAACAACGCCTGCACAAAGCCCGGCCCCGTGAAGAACGGCTCATGCCGCCACCAATCCGTACGCCAAAAGACATCATTGGCCAACATCCAGTCCAGCCCCAACGACACCCCCCACCCCAACGGCAACTGGATCAACGGAATCACCAAAAACGGCAGCAATTTCACAAAACTCCACAAACCAGGCTGCTCACCCGTACCCCACCTCGGACCATCCCGCCGCACCGCCGCCCGCTCCGCACGCATCCGCTCCTCATGAGCCACCCGCTCAGCGTCCTCACGCCGCCGACGCTGCGACTCCTCAGCCGCCCGACGCCGCTCCTCCTCATCCCGACGCTGCCGTTCGGCCTCCTCACGCCGCCACCGATCCTGCTGCTCACGCCGCCGACGCTGCTCCTCACGCTGCCACTCAGCCCGACGCCGCTCCTCCTGGCCCTCCCGATAACGCTCATCCTCCCCCGAACGCGACCCCCGATACAGCTCCTCATACCCGCGGTCCCCTTCTCCAGGACCCCGCCGCACCGGCGCCCCCGCACCACCATCCCCCACCCCCGGCGGCATCGCCGCCGTCGGAGCAGTACGACCAGCACCCCCCTCACCACCAGCCGAGCCCACATCAGCTCTGCCCGCACCCCCAAGACCAGCGTCTCCACCAGCGCTCGGCGCCACAGCACCGCGCCCCGAATCACTGCCCATCGCCGAGGTCGCCTCCGACGACTGCCACGTCTTGGCCCGCATCGGCTCACCGTCGGCCTCAACCAACCGCTCGGTCGCCGCCGTGCTCACCGCCCCCAAAGCCACCGTCGCCGCATCAGCATCCGCGCCCGCCGGAGCGGCACTCAATGCCGCGTTGACCTTGGCCACCTGCTCCTGCACCCCCCGCATAAACGCCGGGGGAAGCCACGAGTCCCCAATGGGCACATCCCCAAGAAAATCCAGCACGTCCCCCGGGCCAGGCCGGTAACGCGCATCCTTGGTCAGGCACCCATTCACCAGTCGACGCAGCGACTGCGGCACCCCCGACACGTCAGGGTCCTCCTGCATGACGCGCATGACCATCGTCGGTACCGACCCCTCACCGAACGGGCCCACCCCGGCGGCGGCATAGACCAACACCGCCCCGAACGCAAACATGTCGCTCTTGGGAGTCAACTCCTGGCCCTGCACCTGCTCCGGCGACATGAACCCCGGCGTACCGATCACCGACTGCGTCGCCGCCGTGCCCTCTGTGGCCCGAGCGATCCCGAAATCGATGACCCGCGGCCCCTCATCAGCCAACAACACATTGCCCGGCTTGAGGTCCCGGTGGATCAGCCCCACACGGTGGATCTCGACCAGCGCCTCAGCCAGCCCGGCCGCCAACACCCGCAGCGAGTGCTCTGGCAACGGACCAAGCTTGCCCACCGCCTCATTCAACGGCAGCGACGGTACATAGGAGGTCACCAGCCACGGCACCTCCCCTTCGGGATCAGCATCGATCACCGGCGCCGTGAACGCTCCGCTGACCTGCCGCGCCGCAGTGATCTCACGCGCGAAACGCTGCCGGAACGACGTATCCGTGGCCAGGTGCGGGTGAATCCGCTTGACCGCCACAGCACGCCCACCCGCGGAACGACCGAAGAACACCTGGCCCATACCGCCGGCCCCCAACCGTCCGATCAACCGGTACCGGCCGACCCGTTCCGGATCACCATTCTCCAGTGGTCCCACACCCAACCTCCGTCTGTGTGTTCCGCGATGCGCCCTAAAACCACTGCGATCGTAACGAATCCTCGCCCCTGACCGGATCGCCTTGACGAGGCGACTCCCCTTCCTCGGTGTTGTCTTTTTGTTCCTTCGATGTTGTTGACAAAACAGTCACCTTTACGATGTAGATTTAAAAGGAGAGAGAGGGGGAGCCGCGCACTCGGCCTCGGCAGGAGCTAATACCGTACGGGTATGTCTGCGCAGTTGCCTCCAGCAGAGTGGTTCGCCTCCCTGCCCACCGCCTATCTGGCCGCCTCGGGGCTCATCACCGACGAGTCCGGACGCGTCCTCCTCGTCGACCCCAACTATCGAGAGGACTGGACCCTGCCTGGCGGGGTCGTTGAGGCCGGTGAGGCGCCCCATGCCGGCTGCGAACGCGAGGTCACCGAAGAGCTTGGTCTGACGCTGCCGGCCGGTCCCCTGCTGGCCTGCCATTGGAGTGCGCCGCAGGGCGTACGCCCCAAGCCGTTCCTGTCCTTTGTCTTCGACTGCGGCACTATCGACTCCACCACTCCCGTGCGCTTACAGGCCGAAGAACTCGACGACTACGCCTTCGTCGCCCCTGAGCGCGCCGTGACGATGCTGCACCCCCACATCGCTCCTCGCCTCGAAGCCGCCCTGCGCGCCCGAACCGAGGGTGCGGCCATCTACGTGGCCTGACTACGGCCGGTGTCTCGCAGGAACTCCTCTCTCTCCCATAGCAATTACGCCCCCAACTTCCGAGCCGCGCCCGGCGCACCTGGATTTCCCCGAGCGCCTCGCGAGAAAGCTACCGAGCCGGGCGCAAGAACCACGGCGTTCCGAAAGTCTAATGATCACAGAAACCTGTGGGGACCGGCTGGGCCAATAGAGCCGACCATCCGTTTGAAGGCAGCGCGAAGCCTCGAAAGCACTCGTGGATCGTCAGGGCTACGGAATTGGCTTCCAAGCAGTGAATATATGCTTGTCCTGGACTTTTCCGTCAGCCGTACCCCCAACTACTCCCCCTCGCTGCACAGCGAAGACAGGCTATTAACAGGCCGCTGAGAGTTACGACCGCAGGTAGTGACAAGTCGAGGCTACCGGTAAGTAAACCTCCCCGCTTCCTTGCAGCGTGCGTTCTCCGATTCTTCCTCTATTGAGACCATCCACGAGGGCCTACAATGTGGTCAGGACACAGCGTGAACGAAAAGCGGGGCGGCATGCCGTAAGACTTCCCTAACGGGAAGCGATATCAACCGCCCTGGGCAGAGAGGAAATATGAAGGGGTGCCGACAAAAGATCCCGCATAGCCGTTTACGCCGTCACTATGTCACCGCAGGCTATGCCCGCCACCCACTAGCGGCCGACAAGCCTGCCGTGACTGTTCGCCACGCAGCACCCGGCCGTGCTGCGCAAACCCCCGGCGCTTCCCTAGCGGAGGAGTCTGTTATGTCAACATCCCCCAAAACCGCGCTCGCGACCGTACTCACGGCCGCCGCGACCCTCATCGTCAGCCTGGCTCTCCCAGCCGTCGCCGACACCGCTACAGACGAACGCAAGCCCCTGGCCAGCATGCGCATGGTGATGTACGACGTCGGAGCAACCCCCACCCCAGTCGAGTCCGACCTATCCACGAAGGCTCCAGTGCTGTCGAAGGCCACCTTGGAGTGCACCCCCGACGGCGGCACTCACCCCACTCCCGGCGACGCCTGCGACTCACTGCGCGCCGTGGGCGGCAACTTCGACCAACTGCCCACCGCCCCCGAAACCTACTGCATCGCCCTCTACGATCCGGTGACAGTGGTGGTCAAGGGGCACTGGCAAAGCTCCCCGATGGGACCGGTCCGACCGATCGACTTTAAGCGGACCTACAGCAACAGTTGCCAGGCCGCAGTGCAGTCTGACCACGTGTTCGCCTTCTAAGCACCCCTCCCCCGCAGCGGTGGGTCGGCCCACGCCGGCCCACCGCCACGAAAAGGTACCCGCGCGTTTGCGTGGCTCCCAGCGGCTACCGCCGGCCCCCACGAGCCCCTTTCTCCCCGCCACGTGAGCGCAACAGCACGAGATACTCCGGGATCAGGCGTGCACAGGGGCAGACACAGCCGCCATAGCCTCAGTGAACAGCCCTCGCAGATCCTCAGTGCCCTCGGAATCCACCCAGGCTTCCAGCGCGGCGTCAAGGCAGGCGAGCGCGGCGGCGGCCAACGCCCGGGGGCGGGGATCGGGGGAGTGCGCAGCCGATTCGGTGAGGCGCTCGGCGATCTCGGGAACCAGGAGCTCCTGCCAGGCCAGCCACTTCTCGATATGGCGTGCCTTGAGCGAGGGCGTCTCGTTCATCATGCGCCCGATGTTGAGCGCCTCGGGCTGGCTTATGACCTCGAGGACCACGTCGAAGGCGTGGCGTAGCGCCTCCCAGACCGGTTCCTGTCGGGGACGCTCGGACAGAGCATGCCGCAACTGCTGGCCATACCCCTCCAGATGGCCCAGGACAGCGTCCTCCTTGGTCGCGAAGTAACGGAAGAAACTGGCGCGCGAGAGCCCCGCCTCGGCAGCGATCTGGTCAACGGTGGTCTGGGCGAAACCGCGTTCCAGGAACAGCCGAGTGGCCACGGCGGCAACCTCGGAGCGCACCGCGCGGCGGGCCCGATCGCGCAGGCCCGGGGGACGGTCGCCGGTGGTCTCGGCGGAGCTGTTTGGAGTGGCAGCCATGCTCCGAGCATACCTGCGCTTGAATATAAGACTCAGTCTCAAGAGTGATGTAGAGTATCAAGCATTGGTTTCCACGACGGCGCCGCCCGGGCGCTGGAAAGGCACGGAACGCCTGATGAGCAACCACGATGAGCGCATCACCACGACACACCTGGCTAACGGCGGCCCCGAGGTGGGCGTGCAAGGGCTTGGCTGTATGGGTATCAGCGACTTCTACGGCGATACCGACGAGGCCGCGGCCCGCGAAACCCTGGAGGCCGCCTTCGAGGCGGGGGTCACGCTCTACGACACCGCCGACATGTACGGACGCGGCGCCAACGAGGAGTTCCTCGCGCCGTTTTTCGCCGCACACCGCGACGAGGTCACGATCGCCACCAAGTACGGGGTCGTGCGCTTCGACGACACTCCCAACTCCACCGTCAGCAACGACCCCGACTACATCCGCCAGGCGGCCGATGCCAGCCTGCGCCGCCTCGGTGTCGATGTGATCGATCTGTACTACATGCACCGCCGTGACCCGCAGGTGCCGCTGGCCGAGTCGGTCGGAGTGATGGCCGAACTGGTACAGCAGGGGAAAGTGAGATACCTGGGGTTGAGCGAGGTCACCGGGGCCGAGCTGCGTGAGGCCAACGCCGTCCACCCGATCCACGCCGTGCAGTCGGAGTGGTCGCTGTTTAGCCGCGACGTCGAGTACAGCGTGGTCCCAGCCGCCGCCGAGCTCGGAATCGCCTTCGTGCCCTACTCCCCTCTGGGCCGGGGTTTCCTTGCCGGCACGTTCGCCGACTCCAACGCAGCCATGCCGGCCAACGATGTCCGTCAGTACCTACCGAGGTTCGTCGGGGACAACGCGAAAACCAACACGGCGCTGCTGGAGCCCATCCGCACGATCGCCGCCCACCACACAGCAACGCCTGCCCAGATCGCGCTGGCCTGGGTTCACCACCAAGCCCAGGTGCACGGCCTGCCGGTGGTGCCCATCCCGGGCACCCGCAAGCGCAGCCGGTTGCTGGAGAACATCGCCGCGACCCGGATCACGCTCACCGACGAGGAGCTGGCACTGCTCGAACCACTCGCCGAGCAGGTGGCCGGCGAACGCTACCCCGACATGAGTAGCACGGCGGTCGCCCGAGAGCAGTAGCGGCGGTCGCGTTAGGGCTGCGAAATGAACATCCCGGGGCTCGGTACAGGGCCTCATGCCACTATGACGCCCCATCGAGCCTCGGGAGACATATCACACTCCTATGAACTGGGTTTTTCACCTTCAACCGAAAACCCACCACGTCTATTTTCAGTAGAAACCAGGCTCTTTATTGTCTTTCCTTGGATGTCGAAGCGGAGTCGAAACCAAAAGAGAAATACAATAATCATGCGCGCGTGGAAGAAGATTGCCGCCGCAGGACTGGCCACGGCCGCCACGACCGCGGGGATGTTGGCCGCTGCTGTTCCCGCCTCCTCCGCCACCTACTCGCTGGCGGAGGTTGCATCGGCTCCGGATGAGTACGGCTGCGGTTGGAACGGCGGCCAGCCGCTACAGAACCGCATTTTCTGGTCGGGGAATCGCGTGAGCAGGGTGGGTGGGGGCCGACCAGCCCCCACCCACCCGATCCAAGCAACGGCCGGCGCTTCCCGCATGCGCTCGTCGCTGTCGGTGCAGCCGGACAGTGCGTCAGGTTCGACGGCCTCATCAAGACCACAACGGTGGCCGCGGCAACGGGGATGCCCGCCATTCCATGACCGCCAGCGGCTAAACGTGAGAAGCGCCGTAGACCGGCAATTACGTCTCGCGTGAACCCAGGTAGAGGGTTGAAGTGACGCGGGCTCTATCGGGAGAATTGTTTGTTTGTCCTATTGTCGCGGTGGCGTCTAAGCTTTTTTGACCACAAACTGCCACCTATGCACTGTAGATTTTATCGAGAAGATAGCGATTTGCCCGTCGGGAAACCCATGGCGGCTCTCGACTTGCAGCCTCAGCACCCCCGCAGCAGGGCTCGGTGGGCGAGTTCGCGGCAGACCACGGCGAAGTCGAGTTCGGCGGCCTCGACCGCCAGCGGCAGGGTCGAGGTCTCGGTCATCCCCGGAGCGACGTTGACCTCCAAGAAGTGCACTCGCCCCCGAGCGTCGACGATGAGATCGGTGCGCGAAAGGTCGCGCAGCCCCAGCGCCCGGTGCGCGGTGATGGCGACCTCGGCCGCGGCCCGGGCCACCTCTCCCTCGAGCCGCGCCGGGCAGAAGAACTCCGTACGGCCCGGCGTGTAGCGCGCGGCGTAGTCGTAAATGCCGCCGTCAGGCACGATCTCCACGGCCGGCAGCGCGAACGGCCCCTCGCCGAGGTCGAGCACGCCCACCGCGATCTCGGTTCCCTCAATGCGTTCCTCGATGACGGCGACGTCACTGTAGGCGAAACAGCTCACCAGCGCGGCTGAGAGCGCTTCGAGGGAATCGGCCGAACTCGCGCCGAAGGCCGAGCCGCCCTGGTCAGGCTTGACGAACAGCGGCACGCCGATCCGGTCGACGATGCGCTGGAGCACCGCGGGAGCCCCCAGGTCGTGGAAGGCCGACTTGGGCAGGGTGACGCCCCGCGGAACCGCTACCCCCTTCTCGGCGACGAGCGCTTTGGCGACGGGCTTGGCGTAGGCCACGCGGCAGGCGTGCGGCGGGGCCCCCACGTAGGGCATCCCCGCCACGTCCAGGACCTCGCGGATGGCGCCGTCCTCGCCGGAGGCGCCGTGCAGCACCGGGAACACCACCTGCGGCGGGTCGGTGGACAGCAGCGGCAGCAGCTCGGCGTCGGCGTCGGCAAGCTGGACTTCGACACCGGTGCGTCGCAACGCCTCGGCCACCCGTCTGCCTGAGCGCACCGACACCTCGTGCTCGGGGGATATACCCCCGGCGAGCACGAGCACCCGTTCGAGATCGGCCACGATTTCGCCTTCCTGTCGTGCCACTTCGCCTGCCCTGCCCGTTGCCGTTGCGGTGTGCTCCTCGGGAGCCGCCCCACCGATCTGTCCTCGCAAGCGCCTGTGCCCCGCCCGGACCGGCCGGGCGGGGCTGCTCTTCCGGCCCGCGGGGTGAAAACGCGGCTAGGGCAGATCGGGTCCTGGCGCATCCCCACCGTCGGAGGGGCGCGCTGAGGCGTTGCCGAAAGTATCACGCACGGCGATCTCGCTTTCGATGACGCTCACGAGGCGCCGCACCCCCTCGCGGATCTGCTCGGGAGTGGGGTAGCAAAACGACAGCCGCATGTGGCGGTGGCCGTCGTCGCCGGCGTAGAAGCCGGTCCCGGGAACGAAGGCGACCCGTTCTTGGACGGCACGCGGCAGCATGGCCTTGGAGTCGAGCCCTTCGGGCAGGGTGACCCAGACGAAGAAGCCGCCCTGGGGCCGGGTCCAGGTGACACCGGGCGGCATGAGCGCATCCAATGCCGACAGCATCGCGTCGCGGCGCTCGCGGTACATCTCGTTGAAGTCTTTGATCTGCTCGCGCCAGGGCTGGTTGGCCAGGTAGCGCCCCACGGCGAGTTGGGTGAAGTTGGAGTGGCTGAGCATGGCCGACTCCGCGGCCAGCACCAGCTTGGCGCGTACCGCCGGCGGGGCCAGCGCGTAGCCGATGCGAAACCCCGGCGACAGGATCTTGGAGAACGAGCCGAGGTAGATGACGTTGTCGGGCGAGTCGGCGCGCAGCGCACGCAGTTGCTCGCCTTCGTAGCGCAGCAGGCCGTAGGGGTTGTCCTCAAGCACCAACAGGTTGAAGCGGCGGCAGATCTCCAGCACGCGGGCCCGGCGCTCGGCGGAGAGGGTGACGCCCGCCGGGTTGTGGAAGTTGGGCACGGTGTAGAAGAACTTGATGGTGCGGCCTTGGGCGCGCAGTTCGGTGACGCGCCGCTCCAGTTCCTCGGGGACGACGCCGTCGTCGTCCATGGCCACGTGCTCGATGTGGGACTGGAAGGCGGCGAAGGTGTTGATGGCGGTGACGTAGGTGGGCGCCTCGCACAGCACCACGTCACCGGGGTCGACGAAGACCCGGGTGATGAGGTCGAGCGCCTGTTGGGAGCCGACGGTGACGATGAGGTCGTCGGGGACGGCGTCGATGCCCTCAAGACCCATCACGTCGCAGATCTGCTCGCGCAGGACGGGGTCGCCTTGGGCGGAGCCGTATTGCAGGGCGGTGGCGCCCTGTTCGGAGACGACTCCGGAGACGAGTTCGCTGAGCTCGTTCAGTGGCAGCGCGCTGACGTTGGGCATGCCGCCGGCCAGTGAGACGACTTCCGGGCGCGACGCCACGGCGAACAGTGCCCGGACCTCCGAGGCCACCATCCCCTGTGCTCTGGCGGCGTAGGCGTCGACGTAGGGGTCAAGACGCGAGCCTTGCGACGCCGGTGGGTTATGGGACTCTCGGGGATCAACGGACACGATCCACCTCCGCGTGTCATGTGGGTGTCGGCCGGTCGCGGCACGGTCGAGGCCCGCACTGGGGCGGGACGGGCGGCTGTGGACACCGACTGGCTGGTTGGCGACGGCTCCACCGGCGGGCCGGGGCGACCGGGACTTTGTGACAGTGTACGCACTGGCTCGCCCGAGCGATCAGGCGAGCGGTTTGAGATCCTCCCTACCCGCTACCAGGCAGTAGGCCAGGAGTTGACGACACTGCCGACCGGCCGCATGTGGCCAGGGCGGCTCCCCCACGCGCAGCGGGGTGCGGCAGGGACAAGGGGCGACGTCGGCGGGATAACGAAGTGGCGACGCGGCGCACGAGCATGAGGGCTGGCGAAGGCGGCCGAGCTCACGTGGGGCCGGATCTGGCGTGCGGCGATGACACCGTGTTTGCCGATGATTCCGGTGGGCTACTGCCTTTGCGGGGGGTGACCAGATCTGACGGCTTCCCCTGGGTGTGGCTGAGTTCTGGCGGCGCGACCTAGAGTCGTCCCATGACTGTCCCCCCTTCTCGCCGCACGCGGGCCAGACGCTGGATTTTGGGTGTGATCGCCGTGGTCACCGTGGTCGTCATGGTGACCACCGGCGCGCTCGTCTGGACTGTGCAACGCTCCTTTCCCGAGTTCGACGGCCAGCTCAACGTGCCCGTACTCGACAGCGACGTAACGGTTTACCGGGATGCTCTCGGCGTTCCCCAGATCTATGCCGAGACGACGCAGGACCTGTTCCGTGCCCAGGGGTATGTCCACGCTCAGGACCGGTTCTGGGAAATGGATTTCCGGCGGCACCTGACGGCGGGCCGGCTCGCCGAACTGTTCGGTCCCGACCAACTGGAAACCGACATCTACCTGCGCACCATGGGGTGGCGGCGCGTGGCCGAGCAGGAGTACGAGCTGCTCGGGGCCGATACCCGCCGCTACCTGGACGCCTACGCCGAAGGGGTTAACGCCTACCTCGCCGAGCACGACGGGGCCGAGGTCAGCCTGGAATATGCGGTTCTCGGGGTGATCGGAGGCGGCGGCGCCATCGAAGAGTGGACCCCGGTCGACAGCCTGGCCTGGCTCAAGGCGATGGCTTGGAACCTGCGCGGCAACATGGTCCAAGAGATCGACCGGGCGACGATGCTGGCCAACGGCCTCACCCGTGCCCAGGTCGAGGAGCTCTACCCGGCCTACCCCCAGCAGCAGCACACGCCGATCGTGACCTCTGGGCGGTTGAACGGTGGAGCGTTCGAGCCCGATGCCGGGCAGCGCTCCGGGAGCGCTGGGCAGCCGCCTCAGGAGGGTGCGGCCGAAGGAGACGGATCTCCCGCCGACGAGTCGCGCCCCCCGCAGTCGGGGGAGATGAGCGCCACGCAGGTGGAGCGCGCCCAAGAGGAGGCGGCGAGCCTGGTGCGGGCCGTGGGAACAGACCTGTCCACCCTTTCGGGGATGGTGGGCCGCGACTCGACCGGGCTGGGCTCGAACTCGTGGGTGGTCTCGGGCGAGCACACCGCCTCCGGAATGCCGCTGCTGGCCAACGATCCGCACTTGGGGGCCTCGATGCCGTCGGTGTGGCACCAGTCGGGGCTGCACTGTGTGGAGGTGGGTCCGGAGTGCCCCTTCGACGTGGTCGGGTTCGGCTTCGCGGGGTTGCCGGGGATCGTCATCGGCCACAATCGGCAGATCGCGTGGGGGCTCACCAACCTGGGCCCCGACGTCACCGACCTGTACCTGGAAAAGATCGAGGGCGACACCTACCTCGTCGACGGTGAGAAGCGGGCGCTGCGCACGCGCACCGAGACCATCACGGTTGCCGGCGCCGACGATGTGGAGATCACGGTGCGCTCGACTGAGCACGGACCGCTGCTGTCCGACGCTGCGGCCGGGGCGAAGCTGCGAGAGATCGGGGCGACGCCGCCGGTGACGGCCGAGGGCGAACCGGCGGAGCAGGCCCAGCCCGGCGGTGACTACGGGGTGGCGCTGCGGTGGACGGCGCTGGAGCCGGGCACGACCGCCGACGCGATCTTCCAGTTGAACCAAGCCGGTGATTTCGCCGAGTTCCGGGAGGCGGCGCGGCTGTTCGAGGTCCCGGCGCAGAACCTGGTCTACGCCGACGTCGAGGGCAACATCGGATATCAGGCGCCGGGCACGATCCCGATACGCGGCCGGGGGCAGGGGCGCTGGCCGGCGCCGGGCTGGAACTCGGCCTACGACTGGACAGGGGTCATCCCTTTCGATCAACTGCCGTGGGCGTTCAACCCCGAGCGGGGCTATATCGTCACCGCCAACCAGGCCGTGATCGACACCGACTACACGAACCTGCTCACCACGGACTGGGCCTACGGCTACCGGTCACAGCGCATCAACACGATGCTGGCCACGGCCACCGACGACGGTGGCGGGCTGACGGTGGCCGACATGTCGCAGATGCAGTACGACAGCTTGAACGCCGGTGCGCGCGCGATCGTGCCGCACCTGTTGCAGGCCCAGGTCGAGGGGGTGGCGGCGCAGGCCCAACGGCTCTTGGGCGAGTGGGATTTCCAGCAGGACGTCGACTCGGCTGCGGCGGCGTTCTACAACGCCACCTGGCGCCACCTGTTGGCGTTGACCTTCGACGAGCTCGACGAGGAGATGGCCATGTCGGGGGGCTCGCGCGGTTTCCTGGTGGTGTCGCGGCTGCTGGACGATCCGGGCTCGCCGTGGTGGGACAGTCCCGGCGGCGGTGCCTCCGGGCGTGACGCGGTGGTGGCCGCGGCGCTGGAGCGGGCCGCGGTGGAGTTGTCGGAACGTTTGGGCGATGACCCGAGTCAGTGGCGCTGGGGGGAGCTGCACATGTTGACGGTGCGCAACGAGTCGTTGGGGACCTCGGGGGTGGCTCCGGTGGAGTGGTTGTTCAATCGGGGGCCGGTCGAGGCCCCGGGCGGCACCAGCATCGTCAACGCCACCGGCTGGGATACTTCCACTCCCGGTTATGAGATCTACCGGGGGCCGTCAATGCGGATGGTGCTGGACTTGTCGGATCTGGACGCCTCGCGGTGGAGCAACCTCACCGGAACCTCGGGGCATGCGTTCCACCCCAACTACGCCGACCAGTTGCCCATGTGGGCCCAAGGAGAGAGCGCGCCGATGCCGTTCACCCGCTCGGCGGTCGAGGAGGCGGCCGAGCACGAACTCGTCTTGGCCCCCTGACGCGCTGAGAGATGGTCGGGCGCCGCAGCTTTCGCCGCTGCGACGCCCGCCGCCGCTAGGCTCCGTTTTTCGAAAAGGGCTGCGAGGGCCAGGTGGGCGCCTCCGCTGTCGCCCCGCCGGCTGCCGAGATCGCGCAGCGATCGAGGCACGAGCGGACGACGAACACCCCCACGCACCCCCACCCCAGCCGTCCGAAAAACAACAACCTAGGAGTCTCCCCGAAGCTGCGCCGTGCCCAGGGACGGTACCGTTTCGGTGCGGACCACTCGAAGCGGCCGTGGCCGATCAGAAACGCTGGGTTCAGAAGAGGTGGGGCGGCTGCCTCGCCCCCCACACTGGTTCCGCCGGCAGGAAAAACATACCTCCCTGCCTTTACGATGTAGATTCTTATATTCTCGGCGGGGTGCTCCCCTTGCCCGCCGTTTCCCCCAGGGCTATCGCCTGAAGGGCTGCTCATCGAGGCCCCTAAGGCGGTGCCGGTGGTGGAGGGAGGTGCCCCGTCGGTGCCCAGACACGCGAACGGGGCTTGGTGCGACCGTGACGGCCGCGCCAAGCCCCGCGGGGGATGCTTCACTCACCGCGGGGTGCCCACCGCGGGCGGGCACCCCGGCTCCCCGCCGTTAGTTGATCGGCGGGTAGGCGTTCGCCAGCAGCTCCTGGAACTGCGCGGAGAACCAGTGGCCAGAGACCGGGGCGTCCGGAAGCGCGCCCGTGTCGCTGTTGCCGTTGCGCACGTTACCCCCGTAGGTGGGGTCGCACATCCGGTCGAAGCCCTTGCCCTCGTCGTTGTCGATCTCCTCGCTGGAGCCGTCCGACTCGCCCGGGGGCTTGACCCAGACGTAGGCGTCGATACCGGCCGCGGGCTCGGCGGTGGGACGCTCGCCCATACCGGCGCCGGACTGGTTGCACCAGTTACCGGTGTGGATACGGCGGTCGATGCGGCTCTCGTCGACGAAGGTGTTCAGGTCGGTCGAGGAGCTGGGGCCCTCGGGACGCTCCGGGCCGCCCCAACCGTTGCGGGAGGTGTCGATCAGCATGCCGATGTCGGAGTTGAAGCCGACCGACACGGCCTCGTCGCGCAGGGCCTGCGCGAAGGGCTGCTCACCAACGAACTGGTTCCAGTCGACCCAGTTGGACTGACGCACCTGCTGGCCGTTGACCGTGTCGTTGACGTCGAAGTGGGGCTCGACCGTGGCGGAGTAGTTGGCGGTGTTGACGATGAAGCCGTGGACGTCGTCCGGCGTGGCGCCGGCGGCGTTGGCGGCCTCGTAGAACATCTCGACCGAGGGGCCAAGGTTGTTGTCCCAGCCGAGCCAGCCGTGGTGACCGGCGTCGACGTAGTTGTAGACGTTGGGGATCTCGCCCAGCTCGCTGAGCGCGTAGCCCACGCCCTCGACGTAGTTGCCGTTCTCCAGCATGATGTCACAGTTCTCGGTGGCCGTCTCGCGACTGCCGACGTTGGTGACCAGGTTGGGCAGCGAGTCGGGCTCGATGATCGTGGCGATACGCAGATCGGAGTACTCGGGATCGTCCATGATGTCGGCGATCACGTCGATGTAGTCCGTCTTGTACTTGCCGATCTCCTCCTGGCCCAGCGTGCCGTGGGAGGCCAGGGCGGAGCAGTCACGGCCGGGCAGGTTGTAGATGACGACCTGGATCGTCATCGGATCGCCGTCGGACTGGGCGACCGCCTCGTCGAGGTGGTCCCGCAGGCCCATGCTGCCGGTGGTGGGGCTGTCGTTGCCCTCGATGGCGCTGATGCGGTCCAGCCACACGGCGGTGGACACGTCGGCGACGGCGTCACCGCCGGGCTCGGCGGCGGCGTTGTCCGACCAGACCGGGTTCACGTAGAGGTCGGTCCCCACGAAGGGGTTGTCGACCCGCTCACCCGGGTCCGTGGTCGGGTCGTCGGTGGGCTCGTCGGTGGGCTCGTCCGTCGGGTCATCCGTCGGCTCGTCCGTCGGGTCATCCGTCGGCTCGTCCGTCGGGTCATCCGTCGGGTCATCCGTCGGCTCGTCCGTCGGGTCATCCGTCGGGTCATCCGTGGGCTCGCCGGTGCACTCCACGCCGTTGAGCGTGAAGGTCGACGGAGCGTCGTTGGTGCCCGAGTGGGAGCCGTTGAAGCCGAACGAGACCGAGGAGCCGGCAGCGATCTGGCCGTTGTAGCCGGCGTTGTCGACCGTGACGCTCGAGCCCGACTGCGAGAACGAGCCGCTCCAGCCGTTGGTGATCTGCTGACCGTTGGCGTAGTCCCACTCCAGCGTCCAGCCGTCGATCGGGTCACCCAGGTTGGTGATCGTCACGTTGGCGGTGAAGCCGGAGGGCCACTGGTTGGCGACGTTGTAGTCCACCTCACAGCCGGCGGCTGCGCTGGCGGGGTTGGCCGCGATGAGAAGTCCGGAGCCCAGCGCGAGCGTGGCACCCGCGGCTATGCCGCGAGCAGTCCACGAGCGCATGGCACCGTTCCAGCGGACCGGTTTCATGGCGTCTCCTCATGACGTCATCCATCGGGACGCGTGTCGTGTCCCCATGGCTTAAAAAATCAGGAATCTCAGGAGCCGGGCTCCGACCGTGGGGCCGGGCCGGCTGCGGTGGCCGGGGCACCCGTCACCGTGGCGAGCGAGCGCCCCGGCCGGCTGTTCCTCAGGCCGTCATCGAGCCAAAGGCGACCTCCTTACCGGCGGCGACAGCGCGTCTGGGGGATGTCCACGCGCTGGCGTGCCGAGCACGGCTAGCTCCGATGCGGTTGCTCGGGGGGCGACCGCGCAGGGGGCCGCTCCCCCGGTCGTACTCCGGCGGTGGGGATTCACGCCGGAGCACGACGTCTTACGGGCCGGATCGGGGTGCGCTGCATGGCTGGGCGCACCGATCCGGAAGTCGGTGGGTGCGGTGCCGGCGGGGTGTCGCGCGTGGTCGCTGCGGCCCGTGGCACGGCGCTGCACGGAGGGGGCTGCGGCGAACCCGGTGGGAAGCGCTGCCCATGGGTGGGGGTTTCGCATCGGTGGCCTCCTCCTGTGGTGCGGCGGGACGAAAGGTAAGGGGGCGGGGTGGGGGTCCGTGGCGGCGCTGCGCCGCCACGGACCCGTCGCTTCAGTTAGCCGAACAGTTCGTCGTGCACGGCGAAGGCCGTGGCGACGTCGGTTTGGGCCCAGAAGCGGTGGTAGGTGAACGTCGGTTCGTCACCACCGTTGAGGTAGTCCTGAACCTTCGACCACTGCGGGTCGTCCTCGTAGAACGACCGGATGGAGGTGAAGGTGGAACCGGGCTCGATCGGGTCACCGTTGGGCATGGTGCCGGAGAAGCCCTCGGGGATGTAGACCTCGTCGTCGAAGCGGTCGTAGTCCCCACGGGTCTCCTCGACGGCGACACCGAGGCTGTCCTTGTTGGCCAGCAGAGCGTCCAGCAGCTCCTCACCCATGGTGCGGGCGTCGCTGTCGCCGGAGGCGGCGGCGTAGTAGAGCAGCGTCTTGGCCAGGCCGGCGGTCACACCGACGTCTTGGCCGTGGCTCACGACCTCGACGTGCAGGTCGGGGTTGCCGGTGTAGGTGCCGTCCCAGTTGTCGGGCTGGCCGCTCCACTCCAGGTCGGACGGGACCTGGAAGTCGCCGTCGGTGCCGACCGTGGTGTTGTCCATAGCCCAGGGCACCCAGTTGTCCAGGATCTGCTGGGCGCGGCTGTCCCCGGTCTCGTAGTAGAGCTGGGCGACACGCTCGATGTCCCAGATCTGGAAGCCAAACCAGTTGTTGGACGGCGGGTCGTGCCAGACGGGCTGCCAGTCGTAGTACATGCCGTAGAACTGCGATGCCTCGACGTCGGCCGGCGGGTCGGCGTAGCTGCCTTCCCAACTGTTGGTGGCGCCACCGGCGATACCGCCCTCGGAGGACTGCAACCACTGGAGGAACTCCAACTGGCGGTCCATGCTGGTGGACCAGTCGTCGACGGCGGTGGGCGACTGCGGCTGTAGGGCGTCGACCTCGGACAGCGCGTAGGCCGCCATCGGGTTCTGGTAGCCCTGGTGGGCCGAGCTGCCGCCGATGCGCCAGGCCCAGGGGTACTCGGCGCTTTCGAGCGCGCCGCCCCAGGCGTAGTACCACGACATCAGGTAGTGGGAGCTGTTCTTGCCGCTACCGGCCGGGCAGGAGGACGCACTGGTGCAGTCGCCGGTGATCTCCTTGAAGTACTTGTCGTACATCGCGTAGCGGAGGTAGTCACCCATCTTGGCCGCGTTGGCGATGGCGTCGGAGATCGCGGCGGAGTTGCCCTGCTCCGAGGCCCACTGCTGGGCCATGTAGGCCACCTGCACCGCACGCGCGTCGGCGTCGGGAGCGTTGGTGTAGCGCCACTGTTCGGAGTAGGAGTCGTCGTCGGTGAACAGGTCGAGGTAGCCGTTCTCACCGCCGTGGTCGAACGTGTCGCACGAGGGGTGCGGCACGGTCTCCCAGACCGACTCCTGCGAGCCGCGTTGGAAGGTGTTGATGTAGGCGGGGGCGTCGTCGGTGCCGTCACCGCAGAAGCCGTAGCCGTAGATGTTGTCCACGTCAAGCAGCCAGTGCATGCCGTAGACCTCGTCGGTGCCGTAGGTGCTGCTCAGCTCGTCGGCCAGCGGGTCCTCACCCACCTCGACGCTGTCGTCGAGGGCGGAGGGGTAACCGTCCACCGTGGTGTGCTCGGGGATGTAGGTCGCCGGCGACGAGGGGTCGTAGGAGGAGTTGGTGGGCTGGTCAGCGCTGCCCGGGATGATGAACTCCTCCATCGAGGCCCAGGCGTCGTTGAAGGGCTGCCAGTCACCGGTCACGCGGCCGTAGGTGGCCTCCAGCCACAGGTAGTAGCTGTAGGCCTCCGAGGTGGTGGAGTGGCCGTAGTCGGGAGCCTCGACGATCAGGGTCTCGACCGAGTGGTAGGGCACGAGCAGGTCGCCGAACTCGCGGAAGTAGCCGCTGGCCGGATCCTTGATCTTCTCGTACTGCTCCAGGAAGGCGGCCTCGTAGTCGGAGGTGGAGGCGTCGATCTCGCTGACGTCCACCGTGGCCGACTCGTAGCCGTCCGCGGAGATGGTGAAGGTCGCCGAGGCCAGGTCGCCGCCGTTGTCGGCGGAGGCCACGGTGACCTCCTGGGCGGTGTCCCAGTTGCTGCTGGTGAAGGTCAGGCTGGAGCCGCCGGAGACGGTCAGGTCCGAGCTGCCGCCGCTGCGCGCCACCGTGGCGGTGACGTCGGAGGAGGGCTGGCTGGAGAGGCTGACGTCGAAGGTGGCGGATTCACCCTGGCGCACGCTCAGCGAGGAGGGCAGTGCCTCGACGGTGGGCTCGGAGAGCACCTCGACCGCGACCGGGCTGGACTCGGTGGTGGCACCGGCGTCGTCGGTGGCGGTGGCGGTCAGCGAGTAGGAGCCGACCTCGGCGCCGTCCCAGGTGAAGCTGTAGGGGGCGGTGTCGTCACTGCCCAGCACCGTGCCGTCGGCGGAGAACTCCACCGAGGAGATGCTGCCGTCGGCGTCGCTGGCGTCGGCGGTGAGCTCGATGCTCTCGCCGGTCAGGAACGAGGAGCCGTCCGCGGGGGCGGTCAGCGACACCTCGGGCGCCTGGTTCTCGGGATCGGAGCCTCCGCAGGGCTCACCGTTGACGGTGAAGGAGGTGGGCACGGTGTTGGTGCCCGAGTGCGAGGCGTTGAAGCCGAACGAGACCGAAGAGCCCGCGGGCACGTCGGAAGCCCACGAGGGGGCGGCGGCGGTGACGTCGGCACCGCTTTGGGTGATGTCGGCACTCCAGCCGTTGGTGATCTGCTGGCCGTCGGCGAAGGTCCAGCCCACGGTCCAGTCGGTGATCGGCGCGGAGCCCTCGTTGGTGAGGGTGACGTTGCCGGTGAAACCACTGTTCCACTGGTTGGCGATCTGGTAATCCACCGAGCAGGTTTCGGCCGCTGCGGCCTGGCCCGGCGAAAGCACCGCAGCGGCCATCGCCGCCGCCAGTGCCCCCGGTATCAGCTTTCGCCGATATCGGGAGGGGGACAGTCGGGAACTCATGTTCGGGACAACCTCCAGTTTTCCCCGGTCCCCGCGGGGGAGCCGCCATAAGACCGTGCTCACGACCGCCCGGAAATGGGGTCACCGGGCATAGCAAGCAACGGCGCGGCGGGGGTGGGGACCGCGTCGTCGAAAATCAGGCGGGTTACATGGACGGCGGAGACTCGCCGGGCCGCGCCCGCAAGCCGCCGCCAAAAGAGGGCTATGGCCCTCTCCGCGTCACCGTGGGTGGTGACGAGGTCTGTACGGCTGCGCGACTTCGGGCGAGGGGCGACACGACGATGGCGGTCCCGTGGCGGGAGCGGGAGCAAGCCGAAACACGGCCACCTCCTCTGGGGGATAGGCGTGGCTGGAGCCACTGTGGGGGATATTAAGGGTGTTGCTGTTCGGTTGTGTGGGAGCGCTCCCAAAATAGAGGGAGAGGCCGACGAGATCCTTCCTTTGCCATCCCGGGGTGCTGAGGGGCACCACCCCGAAAAGCGCCGGATGTGATCTCCATCACGGGAGCGCTCCCACACAAGGAGCGTAATGGGCGCCAGACGGCCTGTAAACCGCCTGTAAATCGGAATTTTGGATCAACGTCCCCACAACACCTGGGGCTTCACTGTGCTTCACCTCACTGACCTGGTTTTTTATTAATTTCGACTGGAACGTCCTGATTTGAGACGAGTCAGCTCGCGCTGAATCGCAGCCCCCACAGCGCGATCCACCTGCGGCTCGACCAGGCCGGAAAGGAGCGCGATCACGGCGGGAGCCAGGTCACGAATTTTGACGTTGGTGGCCTGGGAGACGCGGGCAAGCGCCTGCCAGGCCATGGCGGCCTCGCAGCCACAGCTCAACATGATCATGCCTTTGGCCTGCTCAATGAGTGCTTGGGCGGCAAAGCCCTCACGCATGGCGGCGAGCTGACGCCGCAACCGAACGTTGTCCTCCGCGGCGTTGCCGTCGCAGGAGCCGGTGACGTCGGTGATACATCCCGTCACGGTGTTGTCATCGGCGCAAGCACTCACCCCGGCCGCGCCCACCATGACCACGACGCGCTCGGCGCCCCCCGAGCAGACGACGCGATGCCAGCAACTGAAAGGGCGGCCGGTACGCCTCACCCGCTCCATGGCCGCGGCCACGCGCTCGCGGTCGTCGTCGTGCTTGTGAGCCAAGAACAGTTCGGTGGTGGGCGTGACGCTGTCGGGGGGATAGCCGTGGATCAGGTACAGCTCAGGCGACCACCACCACACGTCGGTCGCGAGGTCCCAGGTGTAACTGCCGGTGGCACCGGCCCCAAGCTCGGTCTCGCGCGCCATCGCCTCCCCCTCCCGGCTCGCGCGCTCGCCTAACGGCGGCCGTCTCGACTCCGGCACGAGAACCCGGCGCGGGCTCGCCCGCACCCCGGACGGTGGACGGTTTCCGGTTCCGTCGGCACTCGTGGGAGAGGCTAGCTGACCCCTATCTGAGCAGCGAGGACCGCAACGGCCACGCCGTGTCCGGTATAAGCGCGTTGGCGCGACACCCAGCCAGAAACACCGGAAAACACGAGCATAAGCTCGTCTTTTAGCTGGCGTCCCGGCACTTTCCATCCCCTCCGAAGGTCACCCCATCGCGACCGCCCAGTCTTGGGGTGTCACCTCGAAGCTGCCGAGATCGCGAAGCGATCGAGGCACGAGCGAACGGAGACCCCTCACACCCGCCCCGCTCTAGGTTCTGTTTTTCGAATTTGAAAAGGACGGCGAGAGCGGGCGGTGGACGCACGCGGGTGAGCACCCTCGCAGGCTGGCGAGATCGCGAAGCGATCGAGGCACGAGCGAACGGAGAACGCTCCCCACCGGCCCCCAATCCCAGCCGTTCAAAAAACAACAACCTAAGCGGCATGGCGCCCGCCGCGTCATGACCTCCGGTCGTCGGCGACCGCGCCGTAGCCCACGACCGGCCCCAGATAGCCCAGCAGCGCCCCCTTGACCTCGGCGAGCAATTGGGCACGGCGGTACTCGTCAGCGGCCATCGCCAGCGGAAAAACCCCACGCACGATGGCGATGGACACGGTCGCCAGCAGCTCTAGGCGCTCGTCGGGGAGTTGAGGCTCGCGGATGGCGAAGACGTCGCGCACCCGTGCCGCGATACCGGCGCGTACCTCCTCGGCGACCTCGGTCAGCCGCGGCGAGGCGGGTGAGCCGTGGAACAGGACCCAAAACGCCGGGCGCTGCACCTTGAACGCGGCCATGGCTTCAACGACGCGATCGAGCAGCTCGGCCAGCGGCAACCGCGCCACCTCCGCGTTGAGTCGGCTGTTCCAGAAATCGCGGGAGCTCTCGGTGTAGCGCGGTAGCAGACCGTCGAGGATCTGCTCTTTGTTGGCGAAGAACTGATACAGCGAGCCCGGCGAGACCCCGGCTCGCGCCGCGATCGCGTTGGTGGTGGCCTCCTCGAAGCCCACCTCGGCGATGACCTCTTCGGCGGCGTCGAGGATCTCGGCTATGCGTCGGCGCCCGCGCTCCTGGCGGCGTATCGGCGCCGATCGCTGTTGCTGAGACCGGCCGGGTGCCATAGCTCGCCCCTTTGATGAAAACGAGTAAATGCTCGTATTTTTTGGCGCATCAAAACGCGAGCATTTTATCGCTTTTTGGTGGGGTTCCACCGCAGCCACATCCCCCGGAGGCGGGGTCCGGCGGTGGGCGCGCCGAACCCCGCCCGCCGTGGCGGCGCCGGCCCCACGCCGGTTCGGCGCCGGGAGTGGCCTCGGCGCCGAACCGTGGTTTCCCGCAGCCCCTAGCCGGCGTCGGCGGTGCAGGCGGTCTCGGGAACAGTAGGCGAGCCCGAGGCGGTGAAGCCGAACGTCGCCGATGCGTCGGGGGCGAGTTGGCCGTTCCAGGAGACGTTGCTGACCGTGATCGCCGAACCGTTCTGGCTCAACTCACCGTTCCAGAGGCTGTCGATCGACAGGTCACCGGGCGCGGTCCAGCTCACCTGCCAGTTCGCGGTGGAGGAGCCGCTGGTGTTGGTCACGGTCACCTCGCCCTGGAACCCGCCGGGCCACTCGTTGACGACCTGGTAGTCGGCCACGCAGCGACTCGCCGGGTCGCCAGGGTCATCGGTCTCGGTGGGCTCAGGCGTCTCGGTGGGCTCAGGCGTCTCGGTGGGATCGCCCGGATCACCGGGGTCGCACGAGGAGTTGGTCTGGGTGAGCAGACCCAGCCGCCAGGGCAGTTGGGAGTAGTCGCCGCTGGCCGAGGGGTCCATGCCCTGGTAGAGGTAGCGCATCTCGCAGGGGTCGATCTGCATGGTCTGGTCGACGCCCGAACGCAGCATCTCACCGTGGCTGATGTCCTCGGTCCAGGCTCCGGAGGGGAAGGTGACGTTGGCGGCCCCGGCGAAGGGGGCACCCTCGCTGGCCGCGAGAGGCGTCCACGACCCGTTGATGGCCTCAGAGGTCCAGGAGCGGAAGTAGCGCCTGCCGTCGCCGCCGATCGCCTCCACGATCAGCAGGTAGGTGTCGCTGCCCTCCACCTTGTAGACGTTGCTGGCCTCGAAGAGATCGTTCCTGTCGTCCTCCAGCGCGATCTGGGTGTTGCCGAAGCCGTTGGGGAACTGCCCGACCGTGGTCTCGGCGCGGTAGAGGTGACCGTTGTCGTCGGAGGAGAACAGGTAGCACATGGTGTCGTCACAGGTGACCCAGAAGTCCACCCAGTATCCGTCGCCGATGTTGTCGGAGATGATGGCCGGCATCCCGTCTTGGAAGTTCTGGGGGGCCGACCAACTGCTCGGGTCGCTGATGTCGGTGGTGGTGGAATACGACGGCACACCGGTCTGGTAGACGAGGTACCACCTGCCCTCTGGAGCGAAGTAGAACACCTGCGGTGCCGCGCGGTAGCCCTCACCGATCGCGGTGGTGTCGAGGTGGTACTGCTGAGCGCTGCCGGCCTGGTCCCAGTCGGCGAAGCTCAGGTAGCTCAGGCTCCACTCGCCGTCGGTGTTGGGGGTGGTGACGAACACGTGCCACTCGCCGTCATGGCGCACGACCGTGGGGTCCTTGACCGCCACGATGTCGTGGGTGGCGTCGGATTGCGGGCTGATCAGCACGTCGCTGGAGGACCATTGGAAGCTGGAGGGCAGGGACGCCGCCTGCGCGGACGTCGTGACCGTGAAACACAGGCTCAGCAGGAGAGCCGACGCCAGGAAGGCGAAAATCCTCGATCGTAGGGCAGTCATGATCTTCCTTGCAGATTGGGGGATGTGCGTCGGCCACCGGTGCCGGTAGTCGACGTGACGGGTAGCCGCCGATCACGCGGCGGCATCCGCGATCTCGCGTAGTTGGAAACGGGGGGCGGCGTGCCACATGCGATCCCGGCGGTCGGACGGCACCAGGATGCGAGCGACCTCGGGACGCGACGCCGCACCGACGAGCACGGCGACAGCCAACGCCCATGAAACGAATCAGGGAACACAGAAACGTTTTACAAAGGGGTGACTAAGACTATTCACCTGCACGCCAGCATGATTATGTTATCGCTAACACCCCCAAAGAGACAAAGAAAAGGGACAGCAACACATATCCCAGTGAAACACCACATCGGCGGACCGTCAATAAAACTCGAAAAAATCAAGAGGGTTTCGTATCGCATGTGACGTGGAATTGCGACTGACCTGCTGGAACTTATATCCACCGTCGCCCGCGATCACGTGCGACCGCCCCCGACCGCCGCCGACACCGACATCCCTCCCCCACCAGATACTTTCGGTGTTTTCCCTGCTCTTCTTGTTCGTGGCGTCGCTGCCTTCACCCAGACGGAGCGCATCGAACGCGCCGCAGCACCGGTATCCGCCGGAACCGCCGGGACGACGTCAAAGGAACCTCGGGACTCGAAGATCTGCTTCCGGAGCCCGTTCGCAACGATTCCCGAATAGCGGTCGTCGTGTCCCACGGGAAAGCTCCACCCTCGTGGAACGGAGGCCGCCACCCCTCCTCAGAAGAGGAAACGCTGCGGGTACGGCGGCCGTAGCCGGCATCCCGAGAAAGGCGAGAAAAAGAAGGTGGAAGGCGAAAGCGCCCATCCTGGCGTCGCCGGATGAAGGCCATGACCAAGGCCGGAAACCGAACCGTATTCTCCCGCGCCACCGGCGGTTCAGCACCTACGGATTCGCTGTTGAACGGCGTTCACCCCACGTCGGTTATCGCTCGATAACGTCCCGTGCGGTCCGGTTCTCCCTGACGCCTAGGAGATGTCCGAATGTCGGCCTCCCCGCATACCTCCCGACTGCTCCCCCGCCGCGCGCTGGCCGTGCTCGGCGGCCTCACCCTTGCCTTGGCCCCAGCCGTGACCGCCACTCCCGCGGCCACAGCCGCCGCCGCACCCGAGCGTCTTGCCCTCTCCCCCACCGCCGATCCCAGCGATTCCCAGACCGTGACCTGGCGCACCTCCGGTGAGGCCGAGGCCGTCCTGGAGATCGCCCCGGCCGCCACCCCCGACCAGGTGCAGGTGGTCCAGGGCGAGCGCACCGGCAGTATCAATGGCGGCGTCTACCACCGCGCCACGGTGAGTGGCCTGACCCCCGACACCACCTACCGCTACCGCGTCGGCGACGGCGCCGATGCGGTGAGCGAGTGGCAGACCTTCACCACCGCCGCCGAGACCGCCCAACCCTTCGACTTCCTCTACTTCGGTGACGTGCAAAACGACATCACCGAAGGCGCCGCGCCGGTCATCGAGGCGGCGCTGGCCGACGCCTCCGAGGCCGAGCTGGCCGTCCACCCCGGCGATTTGATCAACACCGCCGAAAGCGACTCCGAGTGGGCCGAGTGGTACGACGCCTTCGGCACCGAGGCCACGGCGGGCATGAACCACGTGACCACCCCGGGCAACCACGAGTACAAGGTCTGGAGCGTCAGCGACTACTGGCCGCTACAGTTCCCCGGCGCCGGCAACGGCCCCGATGACGACGACCTGGAGAACACGGTCTACTACACCGACTACCAGGGCGTGCGCTTCATCTCGCTCAACGCCAACTACGTCAACGCCCCCTGGCTCGACATCGTCGACTGGCTGGAGGACCAGGAGTACTGGCTGCGCACCGTCTTGGAGAACAACCCCAACGACTGGACCGTGGTCACCTTCCACCAGCCGATGTTCTCCAACGAGCCCGACCGCAGCAACGGCCCGCTGCGCTGGATGTGGCTCGACGTGTTGGAGGAGTACAACGTCGACCTAGTGTTGCAGGGCCACGACCACAGCTACGGCCGCGGCAACCTGACCGCCAACCGCACCGACGACCCGGCCGTACAGACCGGACCGGTCTATGTGGTCGCGGTGACCGGCCCCAAGATGTACGACGTCGACGACTCCAACTGGGTCAACAACGGCGCCGAGGCCCGCGTGCAACTGGCCGACACCCAGACTTACCAGGTCGTCTCGGTGGACGGTAACCAGATGGACTACGTCGCCAAGACCATCGACGGCTCCATCGTCGACAGCTTCACCATCACCAAGGACGCCGAGAGCAAGCGCGTCACCGACACCAACGTGGGCTAGCACTCCCAACGAGGGGCCGCCCACCCACCACGGCCTCTCCCCCGGGGGCCGCGGCGCCGTTCCTTGCTCCGGCCCGCCGCAGGCCCCACGACCGCCCCGGCGCGACCGCGCCGGGGCGGTTTCACATGCCTGACCCTGCCGCAAGCGATCCTACGGGGGCGCGCACGCTCACCCGAGCACGGATGAGACCCAGGGCTCGACGGAAACCTCCTCCTCGCCGTTCCACAGGATCGGCTCGCAGCGCAGCTCGTCACGGGCCTCAAAACCGGGTTCGATCTCGACGAGGTCGTCCTCCTCTGCGACACGGAAGAACTGGGCTTCGTAGAAGCCGTGCGGGCAGCGGCCTTCGGCGAGCCGTTCCAGCGCCCAGCCGCGCAGCTCCCGGCTCCGGGCCACAAGCTCGGACTGGTCCACCTCAAAAAGCGTGTGGGCCATCTGCCGGTAGGTCCCGAAGAAGCCCGGCTTCGGAGCCAGCAGCGAAAGCTCGCAGCCGACCATGATGCGTGCGGACATGGACATCACATCCTCACAACGTAGGTGCTGAGCCCGTCACCCAGCGTGGTTGACTGGGTCTATAATGATGCACCAGAAAGTCATAATGCAACGCTGAGGCATTTTGATTATTCGGACATAAAGCATCAAAGTTCGTTGGGTAATAAGGATGTCTCCCCTTGGCTAGTGGCAGAGGAGCGGGGTATGCGCGGTAGCAGCGATCCGATTCGGCAGCGACATCTAGTCAACCAGCTCAAACGGCTGCGCACAGAGGCGGACATGTCGCAGGAGGCCGTCGCCGAGGAGATGGGCTGGGACCGCTCCAAGATCGTGCGCATCGAGAGTGGGAAAGTACTGACGGTCAAAGCCAGCGACGTCCGAGCACTGGGCGACCTCTACGGTCTTGGACCAGAGCGCAAGGCCGCTCTGGTGGAGCTAGCCAAACGCGCCCGAACGCCCGGCTGGTGGCACAGATACGAGGACGTGCTTCCCGACGCCTATGTGGCATTGGAGGAAGACGCCTCCTACATCTCAAACTATGAGCCGCTCTGTGTCCCCGGACTACTGCAAACCGAGGAATACACCGCCGCACTGACGTGGGCCGCAGGCGAGACCGAGGAGACGACGGTGCAACGCCGAGCAGAAGCCCGAGCCAACCGCCGCCAGACGCTGTTGAACCAAAATAAGCCGCCCAAACTCTGGCTTGTCATTGACGAGGCTGTCCTCTTACGGGAGGTGGGAGGGCGGGAGACTATGCGTGGGCAGCTACAGCGGATTCTCGAACTTGGCGGCTTGCCCAACATCAACGTGCAGGTCCTGCCCCTCGCCCGGGGAGCGCACGCGGCGATGGGTGGCCCGTTTGTCCTGCTGGAATTCCCCGCATCGTCGCCGATCGTGTATCTGGAGAATGACATTAGCGGTCTTTACATGGAAACCGAAGTAGAGATCACCCGATACCGACTCGTTTTCGACTTGATCCAGGACAAGGCGCTGTCAACCGATGACTCCGTCTCATACCTGGAGAAACACCTGTCCCGCCTATCCGATTGAGGTTACGCTTTCCATGGACCTATACGGTGCCCTGTGGTACAAGTCCAGCTACAGCAACGGCACCAGCAGCAACTGCGTCGAGGTGGGCCACTTGCCGGGGGCCTACGGGATGCGCGACTCCAAGCACCCCGATGACTGTGCGCTGGTCTTCTCGCCCGGCGAGTGGGCGGCGTTCCTCGGGCAGGTGCGGGGGAGCTAGCGCGCGAGCACGCCTGCGACCCTCCCGAGTCCTCGCCACCACTCCCCCGTCGCGCGCCCTGTGCCCGCTCCCCGCCCCTGTGCCGGGCTCACGTGGCCAGGATGGCGAAGGACTCGGCGGGCAGCACGACGTCAGTGGCGTCGTCGACCTCCACGCCTGAGGAGGCCAGCAGCACGCGCCGTACCGGCCGGTCCAGGATCTCGCCGGCCGGTTCCGCGCGCAGGTTGCAGACCACGCGCAGCTCGCCGCGGTAGAGCGTGAGCACCCGGCCGTCGGCGCCGGCGTCGACGGTGAAACGGGCCAGCCGCGGATCGGCCAGTTCGGGGTAGGCCCGGCGCAGCGCGATCAGTGCCCGGTAGGTCTCCAGCATCCTCCGGTGGGGCTCGTGGTCGGGCTCGGACCAGTCCAGGACCGACGCCTCACGGGTGCGCGGGTCCAGTGGGTCGGGGAGATCGATCTCGCCCCAGCCGTGCGAGGCGAACTCGCGGCGTCGCCCCGCCCGCACGCTCTCGGCCAGCTCAGGGTCGGAGAAGGAGGCGAAGAATCGCCACGGGGTGGTCGCGGCCCACTCCTCGCCCATAAACAGCATCGGGGTGAACGGCGAGCACAGCACGATCGCCGCGCCGCAGGCCAGCAGGCCCGGCGTGGTCGACTGCGAGATGCGGTCGCCGCGCGCCCGGTTGCCGATCTGGTCGTGGGTTTGCAGGTAGGCGAGGAAGCGGCTGCCGGGCAGTCGGTGGGTGTCGACGGGCGCGCCGTGGGTGCGCCCGCGGTGCGAGGACCAGGTGCCGTCGTGGAAGAACACTCGGCGCAGTGTGCGGGCCAGCGCCTCGGGGACGGCGAAGTCGGCGTAGTAGCCCTGCTTTTCGTGGGTCAGTGCGGTGTGCAGCGCATGGTGCAGGTCGTCGCTCCACTGGGCGGTCATGCCGTTGCCGCCGGCCTCGCGCGCGGTGACGGTGGTCGGGTCGTTGCGGTCGGACTCGGCGATGAGGCTCAGTGGGCGGCCCAGGCCGGTGGCCAGCGCGTCGACCTCGGCGGAAAGTTCGGTGAGGATGTGGGTGGCGCGGCGGTCGGTCAGGGCGTGGACGGCGTCGAGGCGCAGCCCGTCGAGGTGGTAGTCGCGCAGCCAGCCCAACGCGTTGTCGATGATGAGGCGGCGGACCTCGTCGGAGCCGGGGCCGTCGAGGTTGAGGGCGGGTCCCCATGCGCTTTCGCCACGGAAGTAGGGGCCAAAGCGCGGCAGGTAGGCGCCGGAGGGGCCGAGGTGGTTGTAGACCACGTCGAGCACTACCCCCAGGCCGTGGGCGTGGCAGGCGTCGACGAAGCGTTTGAAGCCGTCGGGGCCGCCGTAGGGTTCGTGGACCGCGCCCCAGAGCACCCCGTCGTAGCCCCACCCGTGGTGGCCGTCGAAGGCGTTGACGGGCATGACCTCGACGAGGTCGACACCGAGGCCGACGAGGTGGTCGAGGTGGTCGATGGCGGCGTCGAAGGTGCCCTCGCGGGTGAAGGTGCCGATGTGGAGTTCGTAGAGGATGCTGCCGGGCAGGGGTTTGCCGGTCCAGTGGTCATCGGTCCAGTCGAAGCGGGTGTGGTCGTAGCGGCGCGAGGGGCCGTGGACGCCGTGGGGCTGGCGCAGCGAGCGCGGATCGGGCAGCGGGGCGGGGTCGTCGTCGAGCAGGAAAGCATAGTCGGCCTCGGGGGCGACGTCGGCCACCTCGGCGTGCCACCAGTCGTGCCTGTCCAGCGCCATAGCGTGCTCGCGCGCGCCCTCGCCGTTGTCTAACCACAGCCGCACCCGCGCGCATTCGGGGGCCCACACCGCGAACCGTTGCACCGCACTCCCATTCACGCACTTATGTCTACCCAGGTCACGCGCGTGTAATACGGGTGGTTGAGCGCGTTTGGGTGGGCGTGGGGGGCTCCGAGGTGGTGGGCGGGGCCGCGCTCACCACCACCGTTTGGGTGCGTGTGGGGCTCGCTGTGTTTTTGTCCGGCTGTGGGGAGAGGTGGTGTCGTTCGCTCGTGCTTCGATCGCTGCGCGATCTCGGCAGCCGGGGGTGGGCTGTGCTCGGGGCGGGTGCATGACAACTCCCCAACCAACCACAACACAACCCCAAATTCCGTGAACTGCACTCAGGGACGGATGCCTGACCCTGCCACCATGCCCAAAAGACCACCGCCCGTTGCCATCCCCCCAGCTATAGCCTCCCGAGCCACAACGACACTGCCTCACCCACCAGCCGACTACCTCCCCAGCCCACCCACCCCACGCCTTAGCACTGCTTAAGGAAACCTCAGCTCCCGCACCCCCGCATCACTTCGCGAAACCTCACCCCACGCACCCCCTCAGGCTGCCGAGATCGCGCAGCGATCGAAGCACGAGCGAACGACGCCCACCCTCCCACCAACCACAACCCGACACCCACGCAGAGCACACACCCGAGCGGCAACCGAACAACCCATCCGGCATCGGCACCTCCCCGCACACACGGAGCGCACCTCGTTGACCTGCGGCGCTAGCAGCACAAAGCAGAACGCAACCAATTGACCACTGATAGTGATTAAATGGAGATTGAAAGCGACGCAGAGTCGTGAAGCCGTGAGGGGTCGTGGTTGCGGGATTCGATCGCCCCACGCCGAAGAGCGCCAAACACGTGGCCAGGTAGGCGCCGCCCTGAGCTGCATGACCATCCCCCATGGCCGGGCGGTCGTCGGGCAGTCATGGCCAGGGGTGACCCGCGCTGGACAGATGGCAGCGCTCCTTGGCCCCGCCGTCGCCTGCCGGCCACGCGCCGATGCGCCCTCGACTCTCGACATCGTCAACCGCACCAGCGAAGGAGAAGCTCATGAGCAAACTCGTCACCGCCGTGACCACCACGGCCGCCGCGACCGGACTCGCGCTGTCGATGGCGGCCCCGGCCTGGGCCGTCCACGGGCCCGAGGGCAGCCACGATCCCCTCGTCGACGAGATCAGCGTCCCGTTGGACCTTGAACTCGACAACACGGACTCCCCCGTAGAGGTCCTCTAGCGACTTCTAACGGCGCACCAGCAGGGCGACCGGGTAGCGGTCCAACACCTCCCCCAGGAATGCGAGCGTTGGCTCGTATTCCTGGGTGGGGGCGAGGGCGCGCCCGGTGAGCAGGTCACTCCAGCCTCCCGACCCGGCGGGCAGCGGCACGGCGGTGTCGCGCCAGCCGCCGGAGGCGGCCAGCCCGAGGGGCAGCCGGGTGGCGATGGTGACCACCTCCCAACGCTCGCCGCGGGCGAAGGCCAGCGCGTGTTCGGCGGCCGGCCCCACGGGGGTGAGCGGGCGGTAGCCGGTCAACGGGCGGCTGGCGCGCAGGTGCAGCGCCTGGCGTATCACGTGCAGTTTGGCCGCGCCGCTGACGTCGACGTCAGGACGCCAGCCGTGCTCCAGCCGCTCCAACAGCGCCTCGCGCACCGTGAAGTCGACCGGACGGCGGTTGTCGGGGTCGACTAAGGACAGTTCCCACAGCTCGCTGCCCTGGTAGACGTCGGGAATCCCCGGCTCGGTGAGCTGGACGAGCTTCTGGCCCAAGGCGTTGGACCAGCCGGCGTCGCGGATGCGGGCGACGAAGGCGGCCACGTCGGCGGAGAGGTCGGCATCGTCGAGGACCCGCTCGGGCCAGGATCGCACGTGCTCCTCGAACCGGGGGTCGGGGTCGGTCCAGGAGGTGCGCAGCCCGGACTCCTTAGCGGCCTTCTCCAGGTAGCCACGCAGCCGCGGCTCGCTGATGGGCCACACCCCCACTAAAGTCTGCCAGGCCAGCAGGTTCAGCGCGGGCTCCTCGATGCCGCAGCGGCCCGTCCAGCGGCGCACGGCGGCACCGAAGTCCTCGGGGATCTCGCTGAGCACCGCCAGCCGCGCCCGCACGTCCTCGGAGCGTTTGGTGTCGTGGGTGGACAGCGTCGTCATCGAGTGCGGCCAGGCGGCCTCGCGCAGCGCGGCGCGCTCGTGGAAGCCGGCCACGTCAAGACCGAAGCGCTCGGGTGCGCCGCCGACCTCGTTGAGCGCGATGAAGCGGGTGTGGCGGTAGAAAGCGGTATCCTCGGTGCCTTTGGCGACGACCATACCGCTGGTCTGCTGGATGCGTCGCGCCAGGTCACCGGCGGGCTCGGCGTGGACCCGGTGGTCGATCGCGGCGAGCACGTCGACGTAGTCGGGAGCGCGCCGCGACGCCTCGCACACCGCCTGCTGCCACCAGGACATGCCCTCGGGCAGGTAGGAGCGGTAGACGGGGAAGACAGCCAGCAGCGCGGCCACGGCCGGTCGAGCCCGCTCGGCGGGGATGTCGGGCAGCAGCGCGGCGATCCGGCGCACCTCGGCGACCAGCGTGGTTTCGGCGACCTCGGCGCGGCTGTCGGCCTCGACGCGCTCGAAGTCGGGGTCGGTGCCCATCGCGGCGGCCAACCGGGTCAGCGGCTGTTCGCCGGCGGGGTCGATGAACACGCCGCAGACCTCGCGGAGCGCGTCATAGCCGGTGGTGCCGTCCACCGGCCACGAGGCGGGCAGCGCCTCCTCGGCGCCCAGGATCTTCTCGACCACGATCCAGCCGTCGAAAGCGGCGCGCAGCCGGCGCACGTAGCCGCCGGGGTCGGTCAGACCATCGGGGTGATCCACGCGCAGCCCCGTCAGCTCTCCCGCGTCGGCCCAGCGCAGAATCTCGGCGTGGGTGGCGGCGAACACCTCGGGGTCCTCCACGCGCACCGCCGCCAGATCGCTGATGTCGAAGAAACGCCGGTAATTCAGTTCGGCGGTACCGCGCCGCCACGATACCAGCCGGTAGTGCTGCCGCTGGTGGACCGCATCGGCGTCGTCGCCGCTGTGGCGGGTGCCGGGGGCCAGTGGGAAACGGTGCTCGTGGTAGGCCAACTGCTCCCCGTCCAACGACAGTTCGGCCAGCGCGGCGGCACCGCCGTCGCCGTCGTCGGCCAGGACGGGCACCAGCAGGGGTCCCGCCTCGAAGTCGATGTCGAAGAACCGGGCGTAGGGCGACTGCGGGCCGTGGCGCAACACGTCCCACCACCAGGGGTTGGCTGCGGGGACGGCCACCGACATGTGGTTGGGCACGATGTCGACGACCAGGCCCATGCCGTGCCCGCTCAAGGTGGCCGCCAGCTCCCGGCGGGCCGGCTCGCCGCCCAGCGGCGGCGACACCTCGGTGGGGTCGACGACGTCGTAGCCGTGCGTGGAACCGGGGGCGGCGGTGAGGATCGGTGAGAGGTAGGCGGCCCCTACTCCGAGCCGGTGCAGGTAGTCGACGGTGGCGGCTGCGTCGGTGAGCGTGAAGCCGGGCCCCACCTGAAGCCGGTAGACCGACGTGGGCGTGTGAGATGCCATGTGCGACTCCTCTCCCCGCGACGCGGCCGGCTGACCTGGCGCTACTTGCGCAACGCCAGGTCAGCGTCAGGCTAGCGGGAGCCGCGCCGAGCTCAGCGGGCTTCGGCGGCGCGTCGCAGCAACAGCAGTGACCGGGCGGGCAACGTGATGGTGGCGCCGGCCTTGACCGATCGGGCCGAGCGCACGCTCTCGTGCTGGGAGAAGGGGCCGGAGGGAACGTGGACCTCGCCTAGGGCGGTATCGACGATGACGGTCCACTCGATGCCGTAGTCCTGGTCGGGCAGCGTGACCTCGACGTCGCCGGAGTGGGCGTTGAAGCACAGCAGGAACGAGTCGTCGGTGACGCGCTCGCCGCGCTGGTCGAGGTCGGTGATGCCTTCGCCGTTGAGGAACACCACGATGCTGCGGCCGAAGTCGGCTTCCCAGTTCTCCTCGGTCATCTCCGCGCCGTCGGGCGTGAACCAGGCGATGTCGCGCAGTTCGTCGCTCTTGCGGATGGGACTGCCCGCGAAGAAACGGGTACGGCGGAAGATCGGGTGGTGGTGGCGCAGCTCGACGATGGCCGCGGTAAAAGCCAGCAAGTCGGCGTTGCGTTCCACCTTCGACCAGTCCAGCCAGGTGAGCTTGTTGTCTTGGCAGTAGGCGTTGTTGTTGCCCTGCTGGGTGCGGCCGATCTCGTCGCCGTGGGACAGCATCGGCACCCCCTGGGACAGCATGAGTGTGGCCAGGATGTTGCGCTGCTGGCGCTGGCGCAACGCGGTGACCTTGGCGTCGTCGGTGGGGCCTTCCACGCCGCAGTTCCACGAGCGGTTGTCGTCGCTGCCGTCCTGGTTGTTCTCGCCGTTGGCCTCGTTGTGTTTGCGGTTGTAGGAGACCAAATCGGCCAGGGTGAAGCCGTCGTGGCAGGTGACGAAGTTGATCGAGGCGAAAGGGCGGCGCCCGTCGTCTTGGTAGAGGTCGGAGGAGCCGGTGACGCGGGAGGCGAACTCGCCCAGGGTGGCGGGCTGGCCGCGCCAGAAGTCGCGGACGGTGTCGCGGTACTTGCCGTTCCACTCGGTCCACAGCGGCGGGAAGTTGCCCACCTGATAGCCCCCGGGGCCGACGTCCCACGGCTCGGCGATCAGCTTCACCTGCGAGATCACCGGGTCCTGCTGCACGATGTCGAAGAAGGCGCTGAGCCGGTCGACGTCGTAGAACTCTCGGGCCAGCGCCGAGGCCAGGTCGAAGCGGAACCCGTCGACGTGCATGTCCAGCACCCAATAGCGCAGCGAGTCCATGATGAGCTGCAACGAGTGCGGGTGACGGGCGTTAAGTGAGTTGCCCGTGCCGGTGTAGTCCATGTAGTAGCGCGGATCGTCGTCGACCAGTCGGTAGTAGGCCTGGTTGTCGATACCGCGCATGGACAGGGTCGGCCCGAGGTGGTTGCCTTCGGCGGTGTGGTTGTAGACCACGTCCAAAATGACCTCGATGCCGGCTTCGTGCAGCGCGCGCACCATCGCCTTGAATTCTTGCACCTGGGTACCGCGGCCGGGCTGGGAGGCGTAACCGCTGTGGGGCGCGAAGAAGCCGATCGTGTTGTAGCCCCAGTAATTGCGCAGCCCGCGCGCGACCAAGGCGTGATCGTGCAGGAACTGGTGGACCGGCATGAGTTCGACGGCGGTCACCCCGAGTCGGGTGAGGTGATCGATCACGGCCGGGTGCGCCAGCCCCGAGTAGGTGCCGCGCAACTCCTTGGGCACGTCGGGGTGGCGCATGGTCAGGCCGCGCACGTGGGTCTCGTAGATGACGCTCTCGTTGTAGGGGATACGCGGGCGGTTTTCGTTGCCCCAGTCGAAGAAGGGGTTGATCACCACCGACTTGGGCACGTAAGCGGCCGAGTCGGCGTCGTTGCGCTGCTCCTCGGTGCCGAAGCGGTAGCCGAATAGCGCCTCCTTCCACTCGACCTCGCCGGTGATGGCCTTGGCGTAGGGGTCGATGAGGAGCTTGTTGGGGTTGCACCGCAACCCCTGCATCGGGTCGTAGGGGCCGTGTACGCGGTAACCGTAACGCTGCCCGGGACCGATCCCGGGCAGGTAGCCATGGTGGACGAATCCGTGCGCTTCGGGCAGTCGGATTCGTTTTTCGGCACCGCCCTCGTCGAACAGGCACAACTCGACGAAGTCGGCGACCTGGGAGTACAGCGCGAAGTTGGTGCCCACGCCGTCAAAGGAAGCGCCCAGCGGGTAGGGCTGGCCCAGCCAAGGTCGCAATAGGTACTCCTCGTCGCATACCCCCACCCGAGCTGTGCTGGGGGTCCTGGTTGCGTGCTGGTCGCGTGGCGGCTAAGGACACAGTGTGGCCACGGACCCAGAGTTTCAGGTTAAAACGGCTGAGGTGCCCGTGGGGCGGTTCGCGTGATGGCGTGTCCAATGTCGCGCTGGGGTGAGCGGGCCGAAATGGGGGGTCATGGCGGGCGCACGCGGCAACGCCGGGGAAATCTCCCAACTCTGCACCTCTATTCACTTTTTGTTAAGTTTTTCGGCGTCATTTGATTACTGGCGGGTCATCAGGCTACTACTCCACTACGGAAAGCCGATACTTGGACACTGTGAGTGATATTACGACCGCAGGGAGGGTTAGCCGACCGTGTCCACGTCGAGAAACCGCACGATACCCGTGGTCATAGCTGTTCTCGTGCTCGTGAGCGCGCTGGCGCTGTTGGCTGCCTGCGGCAGTGACCAAGCCGTACGGGGGAATTCTCCGCTCGCCGTTCCCGAGGATTTGGAGTGCATACCTGAGGACGACATCTCCGGTGCGGGGTCGAGCGCCCAGGAAAACGCTATGCAGGTCTGGATGGCCGGCTATATGACCGTCTGCTCCGACACTCAGGTGTTCTATGACGTGATCGGCTCCGGGGGCGGCCGGAGCAAGTTTTTGGACGGCGCCGTAGAGTTCGCCGGGTCCGACGCGCCGCTGGAGGGGACAGAGCAACAGTGGGCCCAGGAGCGCTGCAACGGCGCGCCCGCCATCCACCTGCCGTCCTATGTGGTGCCGATCGCCGTAATCTTCCGGCTGCGGGGCGTGGACTCGGTCAACCTGAGCCCGCACACGCTCGCGCATGTCTTCGCTGGAGAGATATCTCATTGGGACGATCCGGCGATCACGGCCGACAACCCCGACCTCGATCTACCGCACCAGCGCATTACCCCGGTCAACCGTTCCGACGAGTCCGGCACCACCGAGAACTTCACGACGTATTTGTCGCAGGCCGCCGGGCAGGCGTGGCCGCACGAGCCCAGCGGGCAGTGGCCGGTACAGCCGGTGGAGGCCGCCCAAGGCAACAGCGGTATAGCCGAAGCCGTCGAAGGCGGCGAGGGCACGATCGGCTACGTGGAGGCTTCACACGTGGGTGAACTGTCGACGGCGCGGATCGGCGTGGGGGAAACGTTCGTCGAGGTGTCGGCGGAATCGGCCGCCAAGATCCTCAACAGTTCTCCCGAGCGCGAGGGCGGCAGCGAGTACGACCACGCCGTCAACGTCGACTACCGCACCGACGATCCAGACATCTACCCCATCGTGCTCATCAGCTACGAGATCGCCTGCCTGTCCTATGAAAAACCGGTCGACGCGCGGGGGGTCAAGGCGTTCTTGAGCTACATCCTCAGTGCAGAAGGGCAGCAGGCGGCTGCTGAGGAGGCGGGCTCGGCGCCGCTCAGTGCTGAGATACTGGCCAAGCTGGCTCCCGCGGTGCGCGCTATCGACAGCAACGGAGAGTAGAGCCGGTCGGGCTCAAAAATCTCGGCTCGATCCGGACCCTATCGTGGTCGGTGCTTCCCCACTGCCATACCCACTGTTTTCCACCTTCTCCACCATTGTGCACGTGCACGGATTCTGCACGTGCACGAAAGTGAACGTGCATCGGCATACGACGTCTTACATGACGGGCACTTTTCGCTTTCAGATCCGACTTTGGGGCGCTTGACTGACCACTCCTTGGCTTCCAATTGACCACGAACCTATTTTTACACTGTAGATCTTCAAAATACGTGAGCGACATTACACTACCGAGAGCCACGGCAAACACAGCGCTTTGGGCCGCAGCACAAGCACTTCTCCACTACAGCCGAGGACGCCGAACGGCAGGAGAAAACGCTTCCGAACCAGCTCGTCACGTTGGGCTACCCCCGAATGGAACGGCTATACCCGCTTCCGGTAAAACCTTGCTATATCTGCTCGTGATTGTTTCGTTTCAGCTCTGCTTTCCCTAGACTTGCTAATGCCGTATCTGAGGTCCGACAGCGTGGCCTTTCCTTATAATCAATTCACCTGGCGGTCGCCGGCTCCGGCGCCCTGCGACACGATTCCCTGGCGCACGTTGCACGGAATCCCTTGCCACCGCGGTTACAGCGGGGGATCCCCGGTGGCCCATTGCGTGAGACCAGCCGATGTGTCCGCACATGCGGTCTTCACTGCGTTGGGAGAGGTAATTCATGCCTGCGGCAAAAACACATCCCCATACCCACACGAATACGCAGTCAACTGGAGTTCCGCGTCCCCGTCCGATTCGCTCCTCTCGAACCGACGAAGAATACCGGCAGCAGACCAGAGAGCTCCTGGCGGAGCTGCAACAACTGGGGCGGATGGACCCTGAACGCGAACGGATCTGCCAACAGCTCATCGACCTGCACGCACCGGTCGCGCGTCGGATCGCCCGCCAGTACCGCAACCGTGGCGAGCCAGAGGAGGACCTTCGCCAGGTCGCCATGGTGGGACTCATGCAGGCCATCCGTGATTTCAACCCCGACTTCGGAAAAGAATTCATTTCCTACGCCTTGCCGATGATGACGGGTGAGGTGAAACGCCATTTCCGTGACCGCACATGGGCGGTTCGCGTTCCTCGTAAACACCAGGAGAAAAGAGCGGAGCTGAACCGCGTTACCGCGTGGTTCACCCAGCGCAATGGCCGTTCTCCCACGGTCGCTGAGATTGCTGAATTGTTGGAGATGACCGTCGAGGAGACCGTCGAACTCCTGGAGGCCTCCACGGCCTACAGCGCCCTGTCCCTGGATGTGCCCTATGGAGCCGATGAGGAGGACAAGACCCTCGGCGACACGATGGGCGAACTCGACGGCGCGTTGGAGAGCGTGGTCGACCGGGCGGCGCTCAAGCCGGCCCTGGACGCGCTGCCGCCACGAGAGCGGCGCATTCTGCTGTTGCGCTTCGTCGGCAACAAGACCCAGGCCCAAATCGCCGAGAAGGTGGGGCTGTCGCAGATGCATGTGTCACGGACACTGTCGGCGACCCTGGCCAAACTGCGCAACGAACTCCTCCCGGACAGTTGAGCCCACCGCTGCACACTGCATGGGCGAGGCCGCGCGGGCTGTGGCCCACCGCCAGCCCCGCGCGCCTGGCCTAGAACAGTGCGGCCACAGGCGGGGCCGGCTTGGGGCCCGCCTGGATCTCGAACCAGGTGATGGTGCGGTGCAGCCCGTTGTCCAGCGACACCTGGGGAGACCAGCCAAGACGCTCGGCGGCCAGGCTGATGTCGGGCCGGCGTGACTGCGGGTCCTCCGGCGGGCGTTCGACGAAGGTGATGGGCGAGGCCGATTGGGCCAACGCGCGCACGCGCTCGGCCAGGTGTGCCATGGACAGCTCGGCCGGGCTGCCGATGTTGACCGGTCCGGCGAGGTCGCTGTCGGCCAGCGCCAGCAACGCGGCCACGACATCATCGACGTGGCACAGCGACCGGGTCTGACTACCGTCGCCGGAGACGGTGATGGCCTGCCCGGCCAGCGCCTGGGTGATGAAGGTAGGCACCGCCCGGCCGTCGTCGGGGCGCATCCGCGGGCCGTAGCAGCCGAAGACACGCGCGATCGCGGTGTCGGTATGGCGGCTGTGGCGGTGGGCCATGGTCAGCGCTTCGCTGTAGCGCATGGCCTCGTCGTGAGCGCTGCGCGGGCCTACCGGGTTAACGTTGCCCCAGTAGCTCTCGCTCTGCGGTGCGTGCTGTGGATCGCCATAGACCCCGCCCGCGGAGACGAGCACGAACCGCGCGCCGTTGGCCCAGGCCAACCGGAGGGCATTACGGGTGCCGAGACTGCCGGCCTCAAGAGTTTGCACCGGGAACCGCCGGTAGTGCGTCGGCGCGGCCGGTGCCGCAAGATGATAGACGAGGTCGACTGTGCCGGTGATGGCCAGCGGGCGGATCACGTCGGCCTCGACGAACTCGAAGTCGGGTCGGCCCCGCAGATGGGCGATGTTGCTGACCGTGCCGGTGCTGAGGTTGTCTACGCAGACCACACGGCTTTCCCGATCCAGTAGCCAGTCGCACAGGTGGGAACCGATGAGCCCCGCACCGCCGGTGACCACCACACGGTGGCGATGCGTACGTGTCATGAGCACTACCTCCCGAGGTTTCCCCGTTGCGCGCAACAGCCGAGGGGGCAGGGGCACACCGAGCCAGAGGGGGCAGGGGCACACCGAGCCACCGGTGCGCGTTGCGCTCCCGGGAACAAAACGGTCGCGGGGACAGGCGGGAGGGACCACGAACGTGGCCCGACGCCGGTTCGCCGCCCTCGCCGCCGAACGAGCCTCGGCGGGAGGCGGTGACACCCCCATTCAGGTACTAATTGTCGATGTCCGATTTCTCTTAGTAATCATACCTGGTGATAGCTATCGTGCCTATCGACGCGCTCGGGAGCATTGCCCCGCTCCTGAAATGTCACGTCCGCTGTGCCAGCCCTGGCAGGCGGGAGCGGGCGACATGTGAGCTCCATAACGGCAGAGGCAACCACCCACGAGGCGGGCGTCGCCCTCCCCGCAGCGCAACGAGCCGCCGCCGGCGCAGTGCACGGCAAGCTTTGCAGCAACACGCCGCCGGCGGCTCATGGCTGTTGAGGTGCGCTCACCCCAGCACAAGCTCCCTGCGACGGGGCGAGGGGTTCAGGAACCGCCCCGGGTCGCCGCTGGGGCCGGGGGCGGCTCGTCACGGGCCGCGGGGGCACGCGCAAGGACGCGCCGGTAGCAGTCCAAGGTCTGTCGGGCGATGAGCGGCCAGGCGTAGCGGGCGGCGGCACGGTCGGCGCCAGCGATACCGTAGCTTTCCCGCAGCACGGCATCGGCCAGCAGCACCCGCAGGTGACGGCTGAGCGTACCCGGGCTGCGTGGTGGCACCAACAGTCCTGTGACCTCGTGAATCATGGTGTCGAGCTGGCCTCCCACGGCCGCGGCGACCACCGGTACCCCACAGGCCATCGCTTCGACGGTGGCGATACCGAACGGCTCGTACCACGGCACGTTGACCGCGACATCGGCGGAACGCAGCAGCGCGGGCACCCGCTCATGGGGCACCCGACCGAGGAAGCGGACCCGCGGAGCCAACCCGAGATCGCTGACGAGCTGACGCAGCCTCGCGGCCTCGGGGTCACTGTCGATCTCGGTGCGTGCCGGTCCCCCGGCGATGAGGAGCTCAGCGCCGGGAACAGCCGCCATGGCGCGCACCACGGTCTCGATCCCCTTCCACGACACGACGCGGCCGACCGTGACGACGCGGGGCCGCCGGCCCCGGGAGACGGCCGGCCCCTCCGGCAGGAACGTGGTCGGGTCCACACCGCAGGGCACCATCGTGAGCGCGGCGGTAGCCACACCACAGGAGCGCAGGTAGGTGACCTGTGCGGTGGAGGTGGCGATGACCATGTCCGCGCCGCGCGCGACCACGGAATCCTCCGCCCGCCACTGGGGCAAAGTGGCGGCGTCTGCCTGCTGACCGCTGCGGCTGGGCGTGGCTAGGGAGTGGAAGGTCTGCACGAACGGCAGTCGTGCGCGCTGGGCGGCGCGCAGGGCCTGCTGGGCATTGCCGCGGGAATGGGAGTGGACGAGATCGGGACGGTGCCGGGCGAATTCGTTACTGAGCCACTCCCCCACATCGGAGGGAGCGTGGCGGATGCGCACGCTGGACGCGATGTGGTGGGTCCGCGGGGCGTCGGGCTCCCGACGAGGGGTGTAGATGGTGACATCGTGGCCTTCGGCGCCGAGGGTGCGGGCCAACTCGACGGCGTGGGGCGTATGGCCGCTGGTATCGGCGGCTCCGAGTGTCGCCCACGGGCTGGCGTGCTGGGAGACCATGGCGATCTGCAACGTGTCACCTCCTGGGACGACTGCCCCCGTTCGAAGCGAAAACAACTGATGGGCGAGGACGTGAGGGGTGTAGGGCACGAGGGCGCCGGGCGGAGGAGAATCGTCGTCGCGGGAGTGCGGTGGTCGTGTCGGGCCCGGTGAGCGGACATCCTGTCCACCTACCAACGGAAGGCACCGTTAAACATGGTGGGCACGGCGGCTCTGGGCCGCGCCGCTGCCCAGAGGGCCTACACTGGCGCCCGGCCGCGGCAAGGGCTGGCCACCGTGCTCGCCGGCCAGGGGCGGGCGCACGCCAGAAGCGGGCCTGGGCGGTGCGCGGAGCCGATCCGCGGTACGACTCAGGCGCGCAGGAGGGGCAAGAACACGGGGCAGGGCCGGGCGCGGTCCCCCGTACACGCCCGGCCCGTCCCGCTCGCCTCCCGATCGAGGGAGGCAGCGGGGCTTGTGCGACTGGCTACTGCTCAGGCGGCGCCACGGGAACGTCGGCCGCGCCGCACAGGTAGACGGGGATGTGTGACAGGGGGGCCTTGGCCACCGTCTCGGTGCCGCCTGGGTAGGACTCGCCGGTCCACGCGTCGACCCACTCGGCGCCCTCGGGCAGGTAGACCTCGCGTTCGCGCGCTCCCAGGGCCAGGACCGGCGCCACGAGAACGTCGGGCCCCAAGAGGAACTGGTCGTCGATCTCCCAGGCACGTGAATCGGCGGCGAAGTCGGTCAACAACGGCCGCATCGGCGGCAGTCCGCTCTGGTGGGCCGTCCGCATCTGCTCCATGACGTAGGGGCGGATGCGTTCGCGCAGGTGCAGCACGTGGGTGATCAGCTCCAGCGTCTCCTCGCCGTAGGACCACACCTCGTTGGGTCCGCCGGTCATAGCCGGCCCCAACGGCATCCGGGGGTCGCGGTCGCCGTGGAGCCGAAACAGCGGGCAAAACGCCGCGTACTGGAACCAGCGCACGAGGAGTTCCCGGTACTCGGGGTCTTCAGGGTCGCCGCCGTGGAAACCACCAATGTCAGTGGTCCACCAGGGAATCCCGGACATGGCCACGTTGAGGCCGGCACGCACCTGGGCGGCCAGCGACTCGAAGGTCGCCGCGATGTCGCCCGACCACAGCGCCGCTCCCCAGCGCTGGCTGCCCGCCCACGCCGAACGGCACAGCGAGACGATCTCCTCCTCGCCCTCGGCGTGCATCCCCTCGTAGAAGCCGCGGGCGTGCTCGGCCGGGTAGGCGTTGAAGACCTCCGCGCCCGGACCAGCGTGGAAGCTGAGGTTGGCGGGGTGGCCCGGGCGAATCTCGGGTTCGCAAGCGTCGAGCCACCACACGCGCACACCCAGGTCGTAGTAGTTGCGCTTGACGACGTCCCACACGTAGGCGCGGGCCTGCGGGTTGGTGGCGTCGTAGAAGGCGACGGGCATCTCCGTCTCGAAGCCCTTGTCGTCCCACGGCGCGTGGAAGGGTAGTCCCTGCTCGGTTCCCAAGAGCAGGCCACGCTGTTGCATGTCGGCGTGGTTCTCGCTGAGCGGGCTGACCGAAGGCCAGATCGAGACCATGAGCTTGACGCCCATGTCGGTGAGCTCACGCACCATCGCCGCGGGGTCGGGCCACTCCGCCGGGTCGAACTTCCAGTCGCCCAGATGGGTCCAGTGGAAGAAGTCGGCGACGATGACCGACAGCGGCAACCCGCGCCGCTGGTACTCGCGGGCCACCTCCAACAACTCCTCCTGGGTGCGGTAGCGCAGCTTGCTCTGCCAGAATCCGCTGGCCCACTCGGGCAGCATCGGTGCGTGTCCGGTGGCGTCGGCGTAGTTGGCGAGGATGCCCGTCGGGTCGGCGGCGGTGGTGATCCAGTAGTCGATCTGACGGGCACTCTGGGCCACCCACCGCGTGCCGTTGTCGGCCAGCTCTACCCGCCCCACGGCCGGGTTGTTCCACAGCAGCCCGTAGCCGCGGTTGGAGACCATGAACGGCACACTCACCTCGGCATTGCGCTGCTGGAGGTCGAGCACCAGCCCCTTTTGGTCCAACCGGCCGTGGGTGCGCTGTCCTAGGCCGACGAGGCGCTCGCCCTGGTAGGCGCTGAAGCGCTGTTCGAGTTGGTGGTAGCCGTTGCCCTGGGACAGAAACAGGCGCGGACCGGGCCACCAGAAGTGGGCGCGCTGCTCGGCCAGTAGCTCGACACCGTCGCTGACGCGCTCGAAGCGCACCATCCCCTCGGCGGTGACACTGGCACGGATATCGCCGTTGACCAGCTCGCCCGTCCCGGTGTCCTCGGTGACGTGAGCGTGGGCGGAGCCGGCGGCCGGTGCCAGCAGCGCGCTGTAGGTGTCGTCGCGCAGCGCGTGCTGGGCGGCGCGCACACGCAGCGAGTCGGGACCCCATGCTTCGATGCGCAGCACTTCGTGGTGCGAACGCCATTCCAGGCTTTGGCCGTCAACGCTGATTAGGGTCATGTGCTTTGGTGGCGCGTGCCCGCCGGCGGTTGCGCCGCGGGGCGAACGCCATCCTCCTCCCTTTGCCGTGGTGTGACGTGAACGCGATGTTTTGTGATGAGGACCACCGGGTCGGCGGATAACGCGCCGGTGAGCACGGTGCCCACCGGTCTGCTGTGGGAGCGAGGGGACGTCAACGCGCTCCTCGGTCGGTCGGGGGAGGTGAGTGGTGGGTCCGGGGCGTGGATCTGGCATGCCGCGGCCGGGGTGGTCATTGTTTGACCGCGCCGCCGGTGACACCGGCGGCGACGTAGCGTTGGGCGAGGATGAGCAGGATCGCGGCCGGGATCGAAGCGAGGACTGCGGTGGCCATGAGGCCGTTCCAGTTCGTGGTCTGGTTGCCCACGAACCGGTAGATCCCGACCGTGATCGGCTCGAACGAACGCCCCGTGGTCAGGGTGACCGCGAAGAGGAAATCCGCCCATGAGAGCAGGAAGGCGAACAGTCCCGCGGTGATGAGGCCGTTGCGGCTCACCGGGACGATCACCGACCAAAACGTGCGCCAGTAGCCGGCGCCGTCGACGCGCGCCGCCTCCGACAGCTCCCGCGGCACCCCGTGCATGAAGGTGCGCAGCAGCAAGATCGCGAAGGGCACGGCCAGGGTGGAGTCGGCCAGGATCAGACCGATGTAGTTGTCGACCAGCCCCACCTGGTTGAACACGCCGTACAGCGAGTTGGCCATGACGATGCCGGGCAGCATCTGCACGACGAGCAGCACCAGCACGAGGGGGATGCCGCCGCGCACCCGCAGTTGGGCCAGGGCGTAGGCGGCCGGCGCCGCCAGCACCAGCGTCACCGTGACCACTCCGAAGGAGACGATGAAGCTGGTGACCAGGTGCGGCCCTTGAGTACTGATGGCGGAGGCGTAGCCGGCCAGCGTGCCGTTGATCGGAAACCACACCGGCGGTTGACGCAGCAGTTCGTCGCTGGGCAGTAGGGAGGCGTTGACCATCCAGTACAGCGGGAACAGCAAGACGCTGAGGATGGCCACGCCCAGTGCGCTCTTGAGCCAACTGCGGTTGACGACGATGTTCCTACGCGCGGCGGGGGTGCGCCGGCGGGCGGCGGAGGTGGTGGCCATTACTGCTCCTCCTTCATCGAACGGCGCACCGAGCGCAGGTAGATGAGGGCGAACACCAGCGCCACGACGATGAGCAGGTTGCCCACGGCCGCGCCCTGGCCGAAGGCGAATTCGTCGAAGGACAGCGCATAGGACCAGGTCGTCAGGGTTTCGCTGGCTTGGGCGGGGCCGCCGCCGGTGAGTACCATGATCACGTCGAAGACCTTGATGGTGTAGACCAGGCCCAACATCAGCACCACGGCGATGACCGGGCGCAGCAGCGGCAGGGTCACGTTGCGGAACGCCTGCCATGGGCCGGCGCCGTCCAGGAAAGCGGCCTCGTAGAGGGACTCCGGGATCGCCTGGAGTCCGCCGTAGAGGATGACCATGTTGAACGGGATGCCGATCCAGACGTTGACCAAGGTCACCGATATCAACGCCCACTCGGTGCTGGTTAGCCACGGCACGGGCGAGCTGACCAGTGCCAGCCCCTCCAGGGTTTGGTTGAGCACCCCATAGTCCTGGGCCAAGATCCACTTCCACAGCGCGCCGGAGACGACCAGCGGCAGCAGCCACGGCAACAGCAGCAGCGAGCGCAGCAGGCCGCTGAGCGGGAAGTTGTGGCGGAAGAACACCGCCAGGGCCAGGCCGATGACGAACTGGAAGAACAGCGAGCCTACGGTGAACAGCACCGTGTTGAGCACGGTTTGGCCGAAGACGGGGTCGCTGATGACGGCTGTGTAGTTGTCGAGCCCGACGAAGGGGGCCTCTCCGGTATAGAAGGAGCGGACCGTGAAGTCGCGCAGGCTCATAGAGAGGTTGTAGTAGATGGGGTATCCGAAGAAGGCGACGACATAGAGGATCGTCGGCAGGAGGAACCCCAGCGCTACCCAGGGCCGCCCGAGGCCCGTGCGCGACCGGCGGGGCGGGCGGGGCCGCCCGCCCCGCCGACTCTGGGTCGGCGGAGCGGGCAGTGCCTGTGTCGAAGTCATAAGGATCGTCTTCTCAGTCCGGCGGGGCGGGTCAGGACTCGCCGGCGACCGACTCCTGGGCTGTGGCCAGAGCCTCAGCCGGGGACTGGTCGCCCACCAGCGCGCTCTGTACCGCCTTGATCAGCGCCGAGGAGGTGTCGGGGTAGGAGCTGCCGAGTTCACTGGTGCGCGAGCGCGCGGTGGCGACCTCCTCGACGAAGGGCGCCATCTGCTCGTTGTCCTCGGCCATGGTCTGGGCCAACTCCTCGCGCGCCGGCACATAGGCGTGGGAGGAGCTCCAGTCCATGAGCACGTCGGGCGAGAGGAGGCAGTCCAGGACCTGGGCGGCGGCCTCCTGGCTCTCCGGGTCGGTCGCGGGGATGGCGCCCACCTCGCCGCCGAGCGCGACTACGGGCTCGTCGCCGGCCTCGGGAACCGGAATCGGCACGACTCCGTAGTCCAGCTCCTGCTCCTCCTGCAATCGGGCCAGGTTCCAGGAACCGTTGACCATCATGGCGGTGTGGCCGGCCACGAACTGGTCGGCGACGTCGTTTTGGTTCCACTCCAGCACCGAGGACGACACCGAGCCCTCTTCCACGAGGCCGGTGACGTAGCCCAGCGCCTCAACGGCCTCGGGCGAGTCCAGCTCGTCGAGCTGGGCGCCGTTACTCCAGAAGAACGGCAGGAACTGCCAAGTGCCCTCCTCGCCGTCAATGGCCGAGAAGGCCAGGCCGTAGCGGTCGCCGGTGGTGAGCTCGGCCGCGGCCGAGCTGAGCTCCTCCCAGGTGGTGGGCGGCTCGATGCCGGCTTCCTGGAAGTAGGTCTTGTTGTAGAACAGCGCGAGTCCGTTGACGCCGGGCGCCAGGCCGTAGAGTTGCCCCTCGTAGGTTCCGGCCTCGGTGATGCTGTCGTAGTAGCCCTCGGTGTCGATGGTGTAGTCCGACAGTGGGGTGAGCGCGCCCGTCTCTGCGACCTGCTGCAACTGCGGGTTGTCGATGAAGATCAAATCGGGCAGCGAGTTGGAGCCGACTTGTTGCAGCACCTGCTGCAACATCTGGTCGGGAGGGACCTCCTGGCGCTCCACGGTGACACCGGTCTGGTTCTCACACGTCGACAGCGCCTCGTGCCAGGCGGCACTGCCCTGCTCGTCGGTGTAGTAGTCCAGCTCGGTGATGGTCGTCGAGGCCGAGGTCCCATCGCCGGACTCCGAAGCACAACCGCTGAGGACCATGGCCGCGGCGGACGTGAGAGCCCCCAGTGCCAGCAGGTGACGGCGAGGGGATGGTGGAACCGGCGGCTGGCCGGCCGTGGTGGAGGTGTTCATAGAGAATTCCTCAAAGCCTGTTATGGGTGAACCAGAATTTGTCGAAGCGCTTCGACAACAAGGCGGCTGATAGTTATCTCAGCAGGCCGCTAGGGTCGTGCTTGGTCCGTGTCCGGTGACGCGGCGTTGGCTTCCCTCGGGGCCGATACGGGAGCCGGTCCAGAACTCGCCCGTATGTGCAACTCCGGCGATAACAGCCGGACCTCGGCGTCCATCCCCGAGTCGAGGGCGTGCATGACCATCTCGACCGCGTTGCGGGCGATCTCCTCGGTCGGTATGGTCACGGCGCTGACGGGCACGGGCAGGTTCTGGGCGTGCTGGTCGGGGCAGATGGCGACGATGGAGAGATCGTCGGGGATGGCACTGCCCTCAGCTTGGACGATGTCGAGTAGCGGCGCGAGGGCGTCCTCGTTGTGGACGATCACGCCGGTCAGGTCGGGCGTTTTGGCCCGTAGCTCGGCTAGGGCATCCCGAACCCCGGCATAGCTTGGATCGCAGGCCACGCTCGCCGCGGCGACCCCCCGCCGCTCGGCGGCCGACTGGAAACCGGCCAAAGTACGCCGAGCGAAGCTTGTGCCGCGCTCATAGACAGGGGTGGGTGCTCCGATGAAGCCGAGACTGCGATGCCCAAGGTCGCACAGATGGTCGACGCACTCGCCGCCGGCGGCGGCGAAGTCGAGATCGACACAGGCCAGTCCCGACGGTTCCTCAGGGACGCCGATGAGGACACTGGGCTGGTGGAGCCGTCGCAGGACGTCGATCCGCGGATCGCGCTGTTCGACGTCCATGACGATAATCGCATCGGTCAGAGCGGTCCCGGCCACGCGCCGCAGCCCGGCCACCCCTTCATCCTGGGTCAGCAGCAGCACGTCGTGCTCGTGGGCCCGGGCCGCGGTGACGACACCAGTGGCGAACTGCATCAGCACCGGCAAGTTCATGTCGGAGCGCAGCGGCACCACGAGGGCGAGCACGTTGCTCTTGCTACTGGCCAGCGCCCGCGCTCCAGCGTTGGGCTGATAACCCAGGTCATGAATGGAGTCGCGGACCTTGCGTTCGGTGTCGGCGGAGATGGAGCGCTTGCCCGACAGCACATAAGAGACCGTGCTGATAGAGACCCCCGCATGGCGGGCGACGTCAGCGATGGTCACCATGGCTCCTCCTCGGCGAGCGAAAGCAGTCGATAACCGCGACACGATTTCGAAGCGCTTCGACGGCGTGAAAGAGAACATAGTGTGCAGGTCACACGTAACGCAAGCATTGCCCCGAGATTTCCTGCCAACGCTTGGGCCGGGCAACGGGAATCGTTATGAACGATCCCTCCCCCGTAGTGGCCAGCTCACGAAACGCCGCCGCCCCGCCTTCAAAAGGGGCAGGACGGTGGGCGGTGATACCGGTGGCATTGAAGGCAAGGCCGGCGCCGGGCGTTGTCGAGCCTTGTCCTAGCGCGCATGCAGCACTTACTCGCGGTAGGCGGCGGTGGAACCGCGCACGATGAGCTCGGGGGCAAAGCGCAGTCGTTCATGGCGGTGTTCAGCGTCGTTGAGTTCGGACAGCAGCAGCCGCATCGCGGCGCGACCCAGTTCGTATTTGGGCTGGGCGACGGTGGTCAGCCCGGGGTGGACCAGCGCCGCCACGTCGACGTCGTCGTAGCCGACCACGGACAGGTCTCCCGGAGAGGTCAACCCGCGGCCCCCCAGTCCTTTGAGCAGTCCCAGGGCAAGCTGGTCGTTGGCGCAGAACACGGCTTGGGGGCGCCGCCTTGGCCCTCCGGCCAGCACCTCCTCGACCGACTTCTCTCCGCATTCGGCGTTGAGCTGTTCGTTTTCGATCACGCGAACGGCGGCGTCGGGATCGAGGCCGCTCTCGGCCATGGCCGCGCGCAATCCGGCCAACCGGGTGCGGCACTGCTCCATGCTGAGCGGCCCGCTGAGGAAGCTCACCTGTTCGTGGCCGAGGTTGATGAGGTGGCGTCCCGCGGCGATGCCGCCGGCGTGGTTGTCCACCGAGACGCTGCACGCCAGGTCCTCGGTGACGTCGCCGCGGTCCAGCAACACCCACGGCACGCCCTGCTTGCGTAGCCAGAGCAGGTCGGCGGCATCGCTGTCAACGGGCATGACGACGGCGCCGGCCGCGCGCTGCTCGGCTAGCAGCCGCAACGACTGGCGCTGCCGCTGGGCCTGCTCAGCGGAGTTGAGCAGCACCACCGCCAGCCCTTCCTCGGTGGCCTCGTCTTCGACGCCGCGCGCGACCTGGGTGAAGAAGGGGTTGGTGACGTCGAGAACGAGCATGCCCACCGAGTCGGTACGGCCAGAGCGCAGGCTGCGTCCCGAGGAGTTGCGCACGTAGTCGAGTTCGCGGATGGCGCGCTCGACCCGCTCGCGCGTGCTCTCGGCCACCCGCTCGGGACGGTTGAGGACGTTGGAGACCGTGCCCGGCGAGACACCGGCGTGAGCCGCCACGTCGTTGATGCCAACGGGCCGTTTCGCGTCGTCAGACGAGGACAAGGGTGCTACTCCCGGGCGTGCTGGGCCGGATGGTTTCCTCCGGCGGCTCATCGTCACAAAGGGGGGTTTGAAACGTGTCAATATATGCTCGTGAACTAGATCATACCTTGTAGAGCCCTATCGACGATAACTACGGTGTGCACGCGCCAGACATCGATTAAGTCACACGATGTCAACATTGGCGTCATCCACTTGACGTACGCATGTGGCCCACCTAACGTCCTCATTGACTTAAAACGTTTTTGGTATTGCTGCGGCAAGCAGTGACCCTGATGGCAAGGAGGGCGCCGTGGGCACACAGCCTTCGCCGGCACCCCCGCCGCTGGCTCTGGTCGAGGCGGCCAAGTCCTTCGGGATGGTCAAGGCTCTCCAGGGCGTTTCGCTGGAGTTGCGCGCGGGCGAAATCCACGCGCTGTGCGGCGAGAACGGGGCGGGAAAATCCACGCTGGTCAAGACGATCGCCGGCGTGCACCAGCCCGATGAGGGCCACATCGAGGTCGACGGCCAGCCCACCGTGTTCGCCGGTCCCGCCGACGCGCAGCGAGCGGGCGTGGCCGTGATCTACCAAGAGCCCACCCTCTTCCCCGACCTCTCGGTCGCCGAGAACATCTTCATCCGACGCCAACCGTTGGGCCGTGGCCGGCGCATCGACCGCTCGGCCATGCGCGCCGCGACCAACCGGCTGTTCGCCCGGTTGGGGGTGCACATCGACCCCGACCGTCCCGCACGCGGGCTGTCCATCGCCGACCAGCAACTGGTGGAGATCGCCAAGGCGCTGTCCTTCGACGCTCGGGTGCTGATCATGGACGAGCCCACGGCAGCGCTGTCGGGAATCGAGGTGGAGCGCCTGTTCGCGGTGGCGCGGTCGCTGCGCGACAACGGGGCGGCGGTGCTGTTCATCTCCCACCGCTTCGACGAGGTTTTCGCCTTGTGCGACCGGATCACCGTGATGCGCGACGGCCGCTACATCTCGACCGAGCCCACCGCGGAACTGACCGTGGACGCGGTCGTGCGCAGCATGGTGGGCCGCGACGTCACCGCCCTGTTCCCCAAGCAGGAGACCGACGTGGGCGAGGTCGTTCTCGACGTTGCGGGGCTCACCCGCACCGGCGTGTTCTCCGATGTGAACTTCTCGGTGCGCAGCGGGGAGATCGTCGCGCTGGCCGGCCTGGTGGGGGCCGGGCGCAGCGAGGTGGTGCGCGCGATCTTTGGCGTCGACGGCTACGACGCCGGAACGGTGCGGGTCGGCGGTACCAAGCTGACTGCGGGGCGTCCCGCGGCTGCGATGGCGGCCGGGATCGCGCTCGTGCCCGAAGACCGTCGCCAGCAGGGGCTGGTCATGGAGATGTCGGTGGAGCGCAACGCCACCTTGACGCGGCGCTGGGCGCTGAGCCGCTTCGGGCTGCTGTGGCGCCGCGCTGAGGAGCGGGCCGCCCGCACGTGGACCGATCGCCTCCAGGTCAAAGCCGGGCACCTCAGCGACCTGGTCTCGACCCTGTCGGGCGGCAACCAGCAGAAGGTGGTGCTGGCGAAGTGGCTGGCCACCGAGCCGCACGTGCTCATCGTCGACGAGCCCACCCGCGGCATCGACGTGGGCACCAAGGCCGAGGTCCACCGGCTGCTCTCGGAGCTGGCGGGGCAGGGGATGGCGGTCCTGATGGTCTCCAGCGAGCTGCCCGAGGTGTTGGGCATGGCCGACCGGGTGCTGGTGATGCACGAAGGACGCATCAGCGCCGAACTGTCCCGCTCGCAGGCCACCGAGGAAACGGTCATGTACGCCGCCACTGGCCAGGAGCAGGAGGGCAGCGCCGCATGAGCACCCCCGTCACCGAGACCCCGTTGGAGGAGCACGGCGGCGGCGACCCCCGCTCTAGCCGCCGGCTCCGGCAAGCGCGCGAGCTGGGCATCCTGCTGGCCCTGGTGCTGCTGGTGGTGATCACCACCCTGGTCAACCCGGGGTTCCTGTCGTCGCAGAGCATCGATGACCTGCTGCTGGGCGCGACCTTGCTGACCATCCTGGCCGTGGGCCAGACCATGGTCATCGTCACCCGCTGCGTGGACCTGTCGGTGGGCTCGATCCTGGGCCTGTCGGCCTTTGCGGTGGGAACGCTGTTCGTCTCCTTCCCCTCACTGCCGATTGTGCTGGTGGCGCTGGCCGGCGTGCTCGTGGGAGCGGCCTGTGGCCTGGTCAACGGCACGCTGGTAGCCACAGCGCGGGTGCCGGCGCTGGTGGTCACCCTCGGCACGCTGTATGTCTTCCGCGGTATCGACCACTGGTGGGCCTCGGGGACCCAGATCAACGCCGCCGACATGCCCGAGGAGTTCTTGGGCATCGGCCGCACCAGCCTGCTGGGGATACCGCTGCCGGCGGTCATCGCGGTGGCCGTGGTCCTGGGCGCCGGTTGGTACTTGGGCTCCTACCGCAGCGGGCGCGAACTGTACGCCATCGGCTCCGAACCGCAGGCGGCCCGGCTGAGCGGTATCCCGGTGGACCGGCGGGTCCTGGGGGCCTTCATCGCCAACGGCGCGTTGGCCGGGCTGGCCGGCGTTCTCTACGCCGCGCGCTTTGGCACCCTCGACGCCACTGTGGGCACCGGCCTGGAGCTGGAGGTGGTGGCCGCGGCCGTGGTGGGCGGCGTGGCGATCTTCGGCGGCAGCGGCACGGTCTACGGCGCCGCGCTGGGCGCGGTGCTGCTCACCACGATCGGCTCGGCGCTGCCGATCCTGCAAGTCAACGCCTTTTGGCAGCAGGCCGTTGTTGGCCTGCTCATCCTCGTCGCGATCGGCATGGACCGGCTACTGGCGGTGCGCACCGCCCGCCGGCTCCGAGGAGGTGAGAGCAGTGGTGCCTGAGGTCACCACCCCGGCCGACAGCACGGCCACGGCCCCGTCCGAACCGCCGCGGCGAGGCCGGGCGCTGCGGTCGATGCTGGTCAGCCGGGAAGGCTCCATCATCGGCGCGCTGGTGGTGTCGATCCTGGCGGCGGCTGTGTTCGTCGACGGCTTCGCCAGTGGGCGCAACGCCGGGTTTTTGATCCTGGACATCGCCGCGATCGCGCTGATCGCCCTGCCGATGACCCTGGTCATCATCACCGGTGAGATCGACCTGTCGGTGGCCAGCACCCTGGGCCTGACCAGCGCGGTCATGGGCCAACTGTGGGTCATGGGACTGCCGCTGGAGACGATCGTACCGCTGTGTGTGGCTTTGGGCGCGGTGCTGGGCGCGGTCAACGGCGTGCTCGTGACGGTGGTGGGGTTGCCCTCGCTGGCGGTCACGATCGGCACGATGGCGCTCTACCGCGGGTTGGCCTACGTGGTGCTGGGCGACCGCGCCGTGGCCGACTTCCCCTTCTCCTGGACCGGTGGGGCCACCGCCCCCGTTCCGGGAACCTCGATCCCCTGGATCGGCGTGCTGATCCTGGGGTTGGCCCTGGCCTTCGGCGTGCTGCTGCATGCCACTCCCCTTGGCCGCTCGCTGTATGCGATCGGCAACAACGCCGAGGCGACCCGCTTCTCCGGTGTCTCCGTGCGCTGGACCAAGCTGTGGCTGTTCGTGGCCACCGGTACGGTCGCCTCCCTGGCCGGCATCTTCTGGACGTTGCAGTACGGCAGTGCCCGCGCCGACAACGCCTTCGGGCTGGAACTGTCGGTGGTGGCCGCCGTGCTGCTGGGCGGGGTGTCGATCTTCGGCGGCACTGGTGCCCTGCCTGGCGTGCTCGGCGGTGTACTGCTGCTGGGCACGATCCGCAACGCCTTGCGGCTGGCCGATGTCTCCTCAGACACGCTGTCCATCGTCACCGGAATGCTACTGGTCGTCTCCGTCGTCGCGCCCAACCTCGCGGCGCGGCTGCGGTCGCGACGCAAGCCGACCGGCCCACCGGGGCGACGCTAAGCCGCTCCCTCACCCGATTCCCGTAACGCATCCCATGAGGTACCCATGCCACATTTTCGACTCCACCATGGCGTGATGGCCTGCGCGCTGGCCGGCGTCATGCTTGCCACCGCCGGCTGCGGTGGTACGACGCGCGGCAGCGCTGAGGACTCCGGCAGCAGCAGCGGCCCCACCACCGAGGCCGACCCCAACGCCACCATCCCGGAGGGGCTGGCGATCAGCTTCTTGCCCAAGCAGCTCAACAACCCCTACTTCACCTACGCCAACAGCGGCGGTGAGGAGGCCGTTGCGGAGCTGGGCGGAGAGTACAAGGAGGTAGGCCCCTCCGACGCCAACGCCTCCTCGCAGGTCAGCTACATCAACACGCTGAGCCAGCAAGGAAGCGACGTGATCGTCACGGCCGCCAACGACCCCAGTGCGGTGTGCGGCGCGCTCCAGCAGGCGCGCGAGGCCGGCAGCGCGATCGTGACCTACGACTCCGACACCGACCCCGAATGCCGCGACGCCTTCGTCAACCAGGCCTCGGCCGAGGGGCTGGCACTGGTGCAGGTGGAGATGATCGCCGAGCAGATCGGCGGGGAGGGCGAGATCGCCTTCCTGTCGGCCACCCCCAACGCCACCAACCAGAACACGTGGTTGGAGCTGATGGAGGAAGAACTGGCCACGCCCGAGTACGAGGGCATCGAGGTGGTCGACACCGTCTACGGCAACGACGACGACCAGAAGTCGTTCCAGGAGATGCAGGGCTTGATGCAGACTCACCCTGACCTGGCGGGCGTGGTCTCACCGACGACGGTGGGGCTGGCCGCGGCGGCGCGCTACCTGAGCACCTCCGAGTACAAAGGCGATGTCAAGCTCACCGGCTTGGGCACCCCCAACCAGATGCGCGAGTACGTCAAAGACGGCACCGTCGAAGAGTTCGCGCTGTGGGACCCCAAGAACCTGGGCTACCTGGCGGCCTACACCGGGGCCGCGCTAGCGGCGGGCCAGATCACCGGTGAGGAGGGCCAGACCTTCGAGGCGGGCCGGCTCGGTGAGTACGAGATCGGCGCCGAGGGCGAGATCGTCCTGGGACCGCCGACGGTGTTCAACGCCGACAACATCGACGACTACGACTTCTAAAGCGCCGGAGGTGGGAGCGCAGCCGCGCGGCTGCGCTCCCACCCGGTGTGGCCGTGACACGGGTGAGGAGAGACGATGCAGCGCGTGTGCTTCCTGCTGAAGGTCAAGCCCGAGCGGCTGGAGGAGTACCGCGAGCGCCATAGCCGGGTTTGGCCCGAGATGCTCGCGGCGCTGCGCGAGGCCGGCTGGCATAACTACTCCCTGTTCTGCAACGACGATGGGCTGCTCGTGGGCTATTTGGAGACCGAGGATTTCGCGACGGCCCAAGCGGCGATGGAACGAACCGAGGTCAACGCGCGGTGGCAGGCCGAAATGGCGCCGTTCTTCGAGAACCTGTCGGGCCGTCCCGACGAGGGGATGGTGCCGTTGACGGAGGTCTTCCACCTGGATTGAGCGCTGCGCCCCGGGGGTACGCACTGCTTCCCACCTCACAGGAAAACGATTCATCTTTTTTCTCGGGAAAGCCCTTACCATTTATAGGAGAGGAACCGCAACGAAGCCATAGGATGGGGAACCCCAACGAACTATCACTCCGTGGCGCCACTTTTGAAACGTTATAATGGCTATGTGTTGACTGAGATGAGCAGGAGCCTCCCGACATGACCGCCTCCGAAGCCGTCACATCCGCGCTGCGAGGGCAAGCCATCGAACTGCCGTCGTGGGCGTTCGGCAACAGCGGAACCCGGTTCAAGGTCTTCCCCCAGGCCGGAGTGCCCCGCACCCCGCAGGAGAAGATCGCCGACGCCGCCCAAGTGCACCGCTACACCGGCATCGCCCCCAGCGTGGCGCTGCACATTCCCTGGGACACCGTGGACGACTACGCCCAACTGGCCGACTACGCCCGCCACCTGGGCGTGCGGCTGGGCACGATCAACTCCAACGTCTTCCAGGACAACGACTACAAGCTGGGCAGCGTCACCAACCCCGACCCGCGGGTGCGGCGCAAGGCGCTGGACCACCTGCTCGAATGCGTCGACATCATGGACGCCACCGGTTCGCGCGACCTCAAGCTGTGGTTCGCCGACGGCACCAACTACCCCGGCCAAGACGACATCCGCGCCCGCCAGGACCGGCTGGCCGAGGCACTGGCGGCTGTCTACGAGCGTCTGGGACCCAACCAGCGCATGCTGCTGGAGTACAAGCTGTTCGAGCCGGCTTTCTACACCACCGACGTGCCCGACTGGGGGACCGCCTACGCCCACTGCCTGAAGCTGGGCGACAAGGCCCAGGTGGTGGTCGACACCGGCCACCACGCCCCCGGCACCAACATCGAATTCATCGTCGCCTTCCTGCTGCGCGAGAACAAGCTGGGCGGCTTCGACTTCAATTCGCGCTTCTACGCCGACGACGACCTCATGGTGGGGGCCGCCGACCCCTTCCAACTGTTCCGGATCATGTACGAGGTGGTGCGCGGCGGCGGCTACGCCCCCGAGGCCGGCATCGCCTTCATGCTCGACCAGTGCCACAACATCGAGCCCAAAATCCCCGGCCAGATCCGTTCGGTGCTCAATGCCCAGGAGGCCACCGCCAAGGCGCTGCTGGTCGACACCGAGGCGCTGGAGCAGGCCCAGCGCGCCGGGGACGTGCTGGGCGCCAACGCCGTCTTGATGGACGCCTACAACACCGACGTGCGGCCGATGCTGGCGCAGTTGCGCGAACAGCAGGGCCTGGACGCCGACCCCATGGCGGCTTTTGCCGCCTCGGGGTACGCCGAAAAGATCGCCGCCGACCGGGTCGGTGGTGAGCAGGCCGGCTGGGGAGCCTGACCCGGCGCCCGGCCGCCGCGGCGCAACCAGAACCGACCACCACCGTCTTTGAGGGAAAAGAGACCATGGCCGAGCAGACGCACCCTGCGGTGTCGGCGCTGCTACAGCGCTCACACCGGCTGGGCTCGGATTCGCGCAACACGAACTACGCCGGAGGTAACGCCTCCGCCAAAGGTGAGGCCACCGACCCGGTCACGGGCGAGTCGGTCGAGCTGATGTGGGTGAAGGGTTCCGGGGGTGACCTGGGAACGCTTCAAGAGTCCGGGCTGGCGGTGCTACGCCTGGACCGGATGCGCGCGCTGCCGGGGGTCTACCCCGGTATCGAGCGCGAGGACGAGATGGTGGCGGCTTTCGACTACTGCGCCCACGGCAAGGGCGGTGCCGCCCCCTCCATCGATACCGCTATGCACGGGCTGGTCGAGGCCGACCACGTTGACCACCTGCACCCCGACTCCGGGATCGCGCTGGCGTGCGCGGCCGAGGGCGAGAAGCTGACGGCGGAGTGCTTCGGCGACCGTGTCGCCTGGGTGCCGTGGCGGCGGCCCGGCTTCCAGTTGGGGCTGGACATCGCCGCGATCAAACGCGACAACCCGCAGGCGATCGGCGTGGTGCTGGGCGGGCACGGCATCACCGCCTGGGGTGCCACCAGTGAGGAGTGCGAAGCCAACTCGCTGGAGATCATCCGTTCGGCCGAACGCTTCATCGACGAACGCGCCACTCCCAGCTCCCACCCCTTCGGTGAGGTCATCGACGGCTACGCCGCGCTGCCCGAGGAGCAGCGCCGCGCCCGAGCCGCCGCGCTGCTGCCGGTGGTGCGGGGGCTGGCCTCGACCGACCGGCCACAGGTGGGCCACTACACCGACTCCGAGGCGGTGCTGGACTTCGTCTCCCGCTCCGAGCACCCGCGCCTGGCTGCGCTGGGCACCTCCTGCCCCGACCACTTCCTGCGCACGAAGGTGCGCCCGCTGGTGCTCGACGTGAGCCCGCACGCCCCGGTGGAGGAGGCCATCGCGCGGCTCAAGGAGCTGCACGCGGCCTACCGCGAGGACTACCGCGCCTACTACGAGCGCCACGCCGACGCCGACTCCCCGCCCATGCGCGGCGCCGACCCCGCGATCGTGCTGGTGCCGGGGGTGGGAATGTTCTCCTTCGGCAAGGACAAACAGACCGCGCGGGTGGCCGGCGAGTTCTACGTCAACGCCATCAACGTGATGCGCGGCGCCGAGACGATCTCCCGCTACGCCCCCATCGACGAGGCCGAGAAGTTCCGGATCGAGTACTGGGAACTGGAAGAGGCCAAGCTGCGGCGCATGCCGGCGCCCAAGCCGCTGGCCACGCGGGTGGCGCTGGTCACCGGCGGCGGCTCGGGTATCGGGCGCGCCATCGCCCACCGGCTGGCCGCCGAGGGGGCGTGTGTGGCCGTGGCCGACCGCGACGGGGCCGCCGCCGGCGAGGTCGCCGCTGAGATCGGCACCAGCGACGTGGCGGTGCCGGTCACCGTCGACGTCACCGACCCCGACGCGGTGGCCGCGGCGCTGCGGGAGACCGTGCTGGCCTTCGGCGGCGTGGACCTGGTGGTCAACAACGCCGGCCTGTCGATCTCCAAGCCGTTGCTGGAGACCACCGAAGCCGACTGGGACATCCAGCACGGCGTTATGGCGCGCGGCTCGTTTCTGGTGGCGCGCGAGGCCGCCCGCATCCTCGTCGAGCAGGACATGGGCGGCGACATCGTCTACATCGCCAGCAAGAACGGCGTGTTCGCCGGACCGAACAACATCGCCTACGGTTCGGCCAAGGCCGACCAGGCCCACCAAGTGCGACTGTTGGCCGCCGAACTGGGCGAGCACCGCATCCGCGTCAACGGCGTCAACCCCGATGGGGTGGTGCGCGGTTCGGGGATCTTCGCCGGCGGGTGGGGCGCCCAGCGCGCCGCGGTCTACGGCGTGCCCGAGGAGAAGCTCGGCGAGTTCTACGCTCAACGCACGCTACTCAAGCGCGAAGTGCTGCCCGAGAACGTGGCCAACGCGGTGTTCGCGCTGACCAGCGGGGAGTTGAGCCACACCACCGGGCTGCACGTTCCCGTGGACGCCGGTGTCGCCGCGGCCTTCCTGCGCTAGGCGTATCGCCAGTGACCCTTGTGACGTTCCCGGACCCGGCCGGGTCGCCGCCCGGTCGGGTCCGCCTGCTCTTTCGAGGTGCGCTTTGCCGCAAACCCTGACAGCGGTCGACCTCGGCGCCTCCAGTGGACGTGTCCTCGTCGGCCGAGTGGGGCGCGATGAACTGCGACTGACCGAAGTCCACCGGTTCGCCAACGACCCCGTGCGACTGCCCAGCGGGCTGCACTGGAACATCGCCGCCATCTACCAGGAGATCCTGCGCGGGCTGGCCATGGCCGCCTCCCACGGTCCCACGAGTGTGGGGATCGACGCCTGGGCGGTGGACTACGGTCTGCTCGACGCCGGCGGCGCGCTGCTGGGCCTGCCCCACCACTACCGCGACGACCGTACCGAGACCGTGGCCGCCACCGTGGTGGCCGAGTACGGAGCGGCAGAACTGTACCGGGCCAACGGGTTGCAGTTCCAGCCGTTCAACACGATGTTCCAGGTGGCGGCGGCGCGCGGCAGTGTTGCCCTGGAGGGCGCCGCGACGCTGCTGCTCATCCCCGACCTGTTGGGCTATTGGCTGACCGGTAACGTCGGCGCCGAGGTCACCAACGCCTCCACGACCGGGCTGCTCGACGTCACCACGCGCCAGTGGTCACCGCAGGTGGCCGCCGCCGTGGGGCTCAACCCCGACCTGCTGCCCGCGCTGCGCCGGCCCGGCGCGGTGATCGGGCGGCCACGACCGGAGGTGGCCCGGGCCACCGGCCTGGAGCACACCAGCGTGACCGCTGTGGCCTCCCACGACACCGCCTCGGCCGTGGCCGGGGTGCCCGCTGTCGACGGCGAGTTCGGCTATGTCTCGTGCGGCACCTGGTCGCTGGCGGGGCTGGAACTGCCACAGCCGGTGACCAGTGAGGATGCGCGCGCGGCCAACTTCACCAACGAGCTGGGCGTCGACGGCACCACCCGGTTCCTGCGCAACATTATGGGGCTGTGGCTGCTCCAGGAGAGCATGCGCACATGGGGGCTGGGCAGTGCGGAGCTGCCCGGCCTGCTGGAGGAGGCCGCCAAAGCCCCGCCGTTCGTCTCGCTGGTCGACCCCAGCGACCCTCGGTTTTTGCCGCCGGGCGACATGCCCGACCGTATCGCCGCCTACTGTCGGGAAACCGACCAGCCCGTTCCCGCCGACCGGGCGGCGCTGGTGCGGTGCGTGTTGGAGAGCCTGGCACTGGGCCACCGCGACGCGCTGCGCCGCGCCGCCGCGATCGCCGACCGCTCGGTGCGCACCGTGCACCTGGTGGGCGGGGGTGCCCGCAACGCGCTGCTGTGCCAGTGGACCGCCGACGCGCTGGGGCTGCCCGTGGTGGCGGGTCCGGTTGAGGCCACCGCTGTGGGAAATATGTTGGTGCAGGCGCAAGCCCACGGGGTGGCCGACGACCTCGCGCCGCTGCGCCGGCTCGTGCACGAGACCCATAACCTGTGCCGCTACGAGCCCCACGGCGACCGTGGGGCCTGGGACAGCGCCGCGCGGCGTATCGGCCTGGAGTGAGGGAGCCTATGCGGATCGCGTTGTTCGTCACCTGCGTCAACGACACGCTGTTTCCCGAGACGGGCAAGGCCGTGGTGCGGCTGCTGGAGCGATTGGGCCACGAGGTGGTGTTCCCTCGGGCCCAGACGTGCTGCGGGCAGATGCACTACAACACCGGCTACCGCGAGGACGCCCAGCGGCTGGCGGTGCGCTTCGTCGAGACTTTCGCCGACGCCGACGCGGTGCTCGTCCCGTCCGGCTCGTGCGCGGGGATGATCCGCGACAACTACCCGCGGCTGGGCGCACCGGACAGCCCGCTGGCCACGGCGGTGCAGCGGCTTCACCCGCGGGTCTATGACCTTTCGGAGCTGCTGGTGGACGTGCTCGGCGTCAGCGACGTGGGGGCCTACTTCCCCCACCGGGTGACCTACCACCCCACCTGCCACGGACTGCGGCTGCTGGGGCTGGGTGAGCGGCCCATCCACCTGCTGCGCCACGTACGCGGGCTGGAGCTGGTCGAGCTGTCCGAGGCCAGCGAGTGTTGCGGCTTCGGCGGCACGTTCGCTCTCAAGAACGCGGAGGTCTCCACCGCCATGGGCTCCGACAAGGCCCGCCACGTCGCCGCGACCGGAGCCGAAGTGCTGTGCGCGGTGGACAACTCGTGCCTGATGCACATCGGGGGCATGCTGGGGCGCCAGCGGGCGGGGGTGCGCGTGATGCACCTGGCCGAGATCCTGGCTTCAACCGAAGAGGAACCGGTGACCATTTGAGGTGTTCGGGTTCGAGGGCGCCAGACCGCAGCGCACCCTTGGCAGCACCGGCGGCCGGACCGCCCCGCACGCGGGGACGGCCGTGGTGTTTGCCCCCGCGGCGCGCGCTCGCAGCCGCGATGACAACTTCGCGAAAGGAGGATAGCGGCGCACCGTGCCCCGCCGGCAGGCCGGGGTAACCACGCCGCGACATCGATGAGCGCGACCTTCGTGGGCATGCCCGCCTTTCCCGAGGCGGCCCGGTCGGCCACCGGCGACGCCCAGCTACGCCACAACCTGCACAAGGCCACCCGCACGATCCGTGACAAGCGCGCCGACGCGGTGGGCGAACTCGACGACTGGTCGCAGTTGCGCGCCGCGGGCAAAGCCATCAAGGACCGCACGCTGCGCCACCTCGACTGCTACCTGGAGCAACTGGAGGAGTCGGTCACCGCCGCCGGCGGGCAGGTGCACTGGGCCGCCGACGCCGCCGAGGCCAACGCCATCGTCACCGAGCTGGTGCGCGCCACCGGCGAAGACGAGGTCCTCAAGGTCAAATCGATGGCCACTCAAGAGATCGAGCTGAACCAGGCGCTGGAGCAGGCCGGCATCGCCGCCTACGAGACCGACCTGGCCGAGCTGATCGTCCAGCTCAGCGATGACCGTCCGTCCCACATCCTGGTGCCGGCCATCCACCGCAACCGCGCCGAAATCCGTGAGATCTTCCGGCGCCATATGGGCGCGTGGGGGGTGGCCGCCCCCGAGGACCTCAGCGACGACCCCGCCGCCCTGGCCGAGGCTGCCCGCGTTCACCTGCGCGAGAAGTTCCTCAGCAGTAAGGTCGCGGTCTCGGGAGCCAACTTCGCGGTGGCCGATACCGGCACGATGGTGGTGCTGGAGTCGGAGGGCAACGGGCGGATGTGCCTGACCCTGCCCGAGACGCTGATCTCGGTGGTGGGCATCGAGAAGATCGTGCCCACCTGGCAGGACCTGGAGGTGTTCCTCCAACTGCTGCCGCGCTCCTCCACTGGTGAGCGCGCCAACCCCTACACCTCCACCTGGTCGGGGGTGACCGAAGGCGACGGGCCGCGCGAGTTCCACCTGGTGTTGCTGGACAACGGCCGCAGCGACACGCTCGCCGACACGGTGGGCCGACAGGCGCTGCGCTGTATCCGCTGCTCGGCCTGCCTCAACATCTGCCCCGTCTACGAGCGTGCCGGCGGGCACGCCTACGGTTCGGTCTATCCCGGCCCTATCGGGGCGATTCTGAGCCCGCAACTGCGGGGCACCGGCAGCGCGGTCGATGCGTCGCTGCCGTACGCCTCGTCGCTGTGCGGGGCCTGCTACGAGGTGTGCCCGGTGGCGATCGATATCCCCGAGGTGCTGGTGCACCTGCGGGAGCGTGTGGCTTCGGGCCGCGGGCACCGCGCCGAGGGCGCGGCGATGACCATGGCCAGTTGGGTGCTGGGCGATCACCGGCGGCTCTCTTGGGCGCAGCGGGCCGCGGGGTGGGCCCGCAACCTGGTGCCGCGGCGGCTGCCCGGGCCGGGCGCGGCCTGGACCGACACCCGTGACCTACCCGCCATCCCTCAGCGTTCCTTCCGGGACTGGTGGCGCGACCGTGAACAGGAGGCACAGCAGTGAAGCGAGCACGTGGGTCGCGCGAGCGCGTGCTGGAGCGGGTCAGGGCGGCGCTGGCCGACGTGCCCGCCGGTGAAGCACCCGAGGATGTGACGGTGCAGCGGGACTACGCGCGGGCCCACCACACCGATGATCTGGTGGGGCTGCTGGCCGAGCGGCTCGTCGACTATCGGGCGGTCGTGCGCCGCGCCACCACGACGCAGGTGCCCGCCGTGGTCGCCGCGGCGCTGGCCGAACGTGGCGCGCGCCGCGTGGCCGTACCGGCCGACCTGCCCGAGGCGTGGCTGTCCCAAGCCGATATCACCGCCGTTGCCGACACCGCCGAGGCCCGGTTGGGGGTGGCTGAACTCGACGCCGTGGCCGGGGTGGTCACCGGGTGTGCCGTGGCCATCGCCGAAACCGGCACGATCGTGCTCGACTCCGGTCCCGCCCAGGGGCGGCGGGCGCTGTGCCTGGTGCCCGACTACCACCTGTGTATCGTGCCGACCGCGTGCGTGGTGGCCGACGTCGCCGACGCGCTGGCTCGCCTCGAAGCGTCGCGCCCGCTGACCTGGATCAGCGGCCCCTCGGCCACCAGCGACATCGAACTGGACCGCGTCGAGGGGGTGCACGGCCCGCGCACGCTGGAGGTGGTGCTCGTCGACGGCGCCGGTTGACCCGCTCCCCCGTGCTCCCAGCGGGAGGCGTGTCTCCCCGGGGGCACGGGGGCGGGGTGGCGGCGTGTGCCTAGGAGGCGGGCAGGATGGGGCGGAGCAGGCCCTGCGGGTGGCCGTGGCGGCGCCACTCGCGCGGGTAGCCGATGGAGACCTCCTCGAAGGGCACGCCATCGTGCCAGGTGGTGCGGGGGATGTGCAGGTGGCCGTAGACGACGGCGCGCGCCCGGTAACGGGTGTGCCAGTCGGCGGTGAGTTCGGTGCCGCACCACTGGGCGAACTCGGGGTAGCGCAGGATACGGGTCGGGTCGCGCACCAGCGGATAGTGGTTGATCAGCACGGTGGGCAGGGCGGGGTCGCAGGCGTCGAGGCGGCGCCGGGTCTCCTCGATGCGGACGTGGCACCAGGCGTCACGGCTGGGGTGGGGGTCGGGGTGGAGCATGAGCTCGTCGGTGCACACCACTCCGGCGGCGTAGGCTTGGGAGAGCGACTCCTCCTTAGTGGTGGCGCTCTCAGTGCGGAAGGTGTAGTCGTAGAGCACAAACAGCGGGGCGATCGTGGCGGGTCCGCCCTCGCCTTTCCAGATGGGGTAGGGGTCTTCGGGGGTGAGCACGCCCATGCTGCGGCACACGCTCACCAGATGGTGGTAGCGCTCCTCGCCGCGCAGTTGGATGTCGTCCTTGGGGTGGGTCCACAGCTCGTGGTTGCCCGGCGTCCAGATCACGGTGGCGAACCGCTCGCTGAGCAGACCCAGCGCCCATTGGACATCGGCGACGGTTTCGGCGACGTCGCCGGCGACGATCAGCCAGTCCTGCGGTGAGGTCGGCCGCAGCCAATCCATGAACCTCTGGTTCTGTGAGTGTGAAATGTGCAGGTCGCTGACTGCGTACAGGGTCGGTGTCGGCGCGTCGGCGGCGGTCATCGCACCTCCCCCCGCCGGTGGAGGGCTGGCCGGTCGTTTCGCAGCTCGACGCGAGGCATCCGATCACTTCCCCGACTCCGGTAGATCTTCACAAAAGTCTGAGCCTAGTAGTCGGGTGTCGGGTAGCGCCGCGGGGGCGGCCCTGACGGTGCCACCCAGCCGTGCCTGCGGGCGCTCCCGGTGCGAGGGCTCGACGGTGGCGACTGTAGCCCCCTGAAACGCCGGAGCGGGCCGGTGCGGTCAACGATCGCGACGCTCGCCATGGGCGGCGGCTGGGGCTCACTGGCGTTGCTGGGGTCTCTGCTCGCTGGGACGGAACGGGTAATGCAGGTCAAAGGCCGGTCGTTCGGTACGTACGCGCGGCAGCGAGGTGAAGTTGTGGCGTGGCGGCGGGCACGAGGTCGCCCACTCCAGCGAGTTGCCGTAGCCCCATGGGTCGTCGACCTCTACGGGAACGCCCACACGATGGGTGCGCCAGACGTTGTAGAGGAAAACCAGCGTCGAGGCGCCCAACACGAAGGAGCCGACACTGGAGACGACGTTGAGGACGGTGAAACCGTCGCCGGGCAGGTAGTCGGCGTAGCGTCGTGGCATGCCCTCGGCGCCCAGCCAGTGCTGCACCAGAAACGTCGCGTGGAAGCTGGGGAACAGCAGCCAGAAATGGAGCTTTCCCAACCGTTCGTCGAGCATCCTGCCGGTGTACTTGGGCCACCAGAAGTAGAAGCCGGCGAACATCGCAAAGACCACCGTGCCGAACAGGACGTAGTGGAAATGGCCCACCACGAAGTAGGAGTCGGTGGTGTGGAAGTCCAGCGGCGGCGAAGCGAGGAGTACGCCGGTGAGCCCGCCGAAGAGGAACGTCACCAAGAACCCCACTGCGAACAGCATCGGCGAGGGAAAGGTGAGCTGACCACGCCACATCGTGCCGATCCAGTTGAAGAACTTGATCCCGGTCGGGACGGCGATCAGGAAGGACATGAACGAGAAGAACGGCAGCAGTACCGCGCCGGTGGCGAACATATGGTGGGCCCACACCGTCATCGACAGGCCGGTGATCGCGATGGTGGCGGCCACCATGCCCTTGTATCCGAACAGCGGTTTGCGCGAGAAGACCGGGATGACCTCGGTGATGATGCCGAAGAACGGCAGCGCGACGATGTAGACCTCGGGATGGCCGAAGAACCAGAACAGATGCTGCCACACCAAAGCGCCGCCGTGGCCGGGGTCGTAGACGTGGGAGCCGATGATGCGGTCGGCGGCCAGCGCGGCCAGCGCCGCAGTCAGCACCGGGAAGGCCAACAGCACCAGGATTCCGGTGAACAGGGTGTTCCAGGTGAACAGCGGCATCCGGAACAGGGTCATGCCCGGAGCGCGCATAGCCGCGATGGTCACCATGAAGTTGACCGTGCCCAGTACGGTGCCCAATCCGGCCACGAGCAGCCCCAGCACCCACAGGTCACCGCCCAGGCCAGGTGAGCGCACCTCGTCCGACAGCGGCGTGTAGGCGAACCAGCCGAAGCTGGCCGCGCCGCCCTGGGTGAAGAACCCGCCCACCGTGATGAGCCCGCCGAAGAGGAACAGCCAGTAGCTGAACATGTTGAGCCGGGGGAAGGCCACGTCGGGCGCGCCGATCTGTAGCGGCACGAGCAGGTTGGCGAAACCCGCGAACAGCGGGGTGGCGAACAGCAGCATCATGATCGTGCCGTGCATGGTGAAAAGCTGGTTGTACTGGTCGGCGCCGACGACCTGCAAGCCGGGCCATAGCAGTTCGGCACGGATCAGCATCGCCATGATCCCGGCGAGAAGGAAGAACCCGAACGAGGTGACGACGTAGAGTTGGCCGATCACCTTGTGGTCGGTGGAGGACAGCCACGCGGCGACGGCCTTGCCCTTGCCGCCGGCGGGATCGCGCTCCTCGGAGCGGGCGTGGGCCCGCGAGGTCTCGGTCATGTGTGCCCCGCCGCGCTGGGCATGGCACCGAGGCGAGGGGGGACGTGGGGGCGCGGGTGGGGGGCGGCTCGCGTGCGCACCGGGGAAGGCACGGTCGCGGCGGCCACGGTGGCCACACTCGCGGTCTGGGAGGCCGTGGCGGCGCCGACGCCGAGATAGGTGGTCGTGATGAGGATGAGAGCGGCGAGAACGATGCCGATGACGATGGCCGCGACCGCGCCGCGAGACACCGGCTCACGCGGCGGGGCTCCCGAGACGTTGAAGAACGCCAGGCGCCGGGCCAAGTCGGGATCGTCGGTCGCCAGCGCGCGCTCGATCTCGCGCAGTTGGCGGTCCTCCTCTGGTGATGAACTCATGGCGGGGTGGCCTTCCGCTGGGCTGCTGGGCGGTGGTCAGTCGTGGTTAGCGTGCCTTTCACTACCCTCGGCAAGCAACCACTAACACGGAGCTAGATATGTGGAGATTTTTTGCAACGACGCCTCACGACAGGGGGAGCACCATCGTTGACCAGGGGGTTTGAGAACGGCCGAAGCTGGTAGCGGGAGCTTATGCCTATACCCGACAACTCCAGTTACGCACGTGCGGCTGCCCGGGTGATGCAAGAGCAACTCCCCTCCCCGCGCCCTGCTGAGGGGCCGTCGCTTCTGGTGCTGCGTGCGTTGAGCATGGGCGAAGTTATGACTGGGGTGCCCGCTGTACGCGCGTTGACCCGTGCCTTTCCCCACCACCGGTTGACCGTGGCAGGGCCACCGGCCTACGCCGATTTCCTCACCCTGGCGGGAGTCCCCCACCGGGTGCTGGATGCTTCGGGCCCGGAGACGCCGCAGTGGCCCGAGGCGAGGCCGCCCGACCTGGCCGTAAACCTGCACGGGCACGGCCCCGAGAGCATCGCGGCCCTGCATGCGCTGCGACCTCGAGAGCTGTGGAGCTACGCCCACCCGGACTTTCCCGACCTGCGGGGGCCGCGCTGGCCTGCCGGTGAGCACGACGTCGACCTGTGGTGTCGGATGCTGGGCTACTACGGGGTGCGCGCCGACCCCACGGATCTGCGCCTGTGGGCGCCGCCGCAGCCGAGCCGACGCCCAGGCGCGGTGCTCCTCCACCCCGGTGCGGCCTTCCCCGCTCGCCGCTGGCCGGAGCTGCGTTTCGCCCAGGTGGCGCGTTGGTTGCGCTCGCGCGGCCACGAGGTGGTGGTGACCGGATCGCGCTCGGAGCTCCCGCTGGCACTGCGCGTTGCGCGCGTGGCTGGTCTGGACGAGCGGGCGGTCATGGCGGGCCGGACCTCGCCGAACGAACTCGCCGCCCTGGTTGCCGAGTCGACCATGGTCATCTGCGGCGACACCGGTGTGGCACAGCTAGCCACCGCCTACGCGACCCCCTCGGTGGTGCTGTTCGGGGCGGCCCACCCCGAGGTGTGGGGGCCGCGCATCGACCCGTGGCTACACATCTGCCTGCGCTTGCCTGCTCCCCGGCAGCCACGCCGCTCCCGCACGCACCACGGGCTGCTGCGCATCACCGACAACGACGTCATCGCCGCCGCCGAAGAACTCTTCGCACGGCTCGAGGCGGCGACCGCCGCCCAAGGCCCGCCCCGACCCCGCACCGCGGCCGAGGACACCGCCGGCGCCCGTTCCGCGGGCAGGCCGTGACAGCGGCGGCATCGCGGGGCCCGCCCCTGCGCCCGCCGTCCTGGGTGTCCTCCCTGGGCGAGCGGCCCCGCTGAGGCGCCGCCGCGGCGTTGCCCGGGCGCGCCGTACCGGGCGCCCACGGCGCAAGGGTGGCTGCGCAGGCCGGCAGCGACGTCACAGCGTGGCAAGCATGTCGCGGCACGCTTCGGCGCACAGCACGCACGTATCGGCGCACAGCCGGCAGTGTTCATGGGAGGCGGCGTGGGTACCGCACTCCTGGGCAGCGTGCTCGCAGAACTGAACGCAGGCTTGCAGGATCGCCCGGTCGAGCACCACGTTGGCTTCCGTGCGCCGGGTGAGCACCTGCTCGGCTGTCCCGCACAGGTCAGCGCAGTCGAGGTTGCGGCGGATGCAGGCCACCAGGTCCGCCGAGTCGGCCTCGCCCAAGCAGGCGTCGGCACAGGCCGTGCACGCCTGCGCGCAGGCGGCCAGCCGTTCCACACACGTCCGTAACGGCTCTACGTTCTTGACGGGGTCGCGGGGGTGCTCGCGCAGGAAGTGTTCGGTTTGGGTCGCCATCGCGTCCTCCCGCTGCCGGGTGTGCCTCCGACACGGGTACTAGCCCGTTGTTGTCTGCTACCGAGAAGCCCCACCGGTAAACATGGCTCCCACGCCGTCACGACCGTTTCGGCCCTGGTGGTCTGGGCAGTGGACGGCTGGGGTGTCCAGGGGCCGAACCGGATTCGGCCCAGCCCATCGGGCGGGTGGACGTTCGCGGCCACCCGCCCGGTCCACAGCACAGCGGGCCGTGGGCGGCGAGTTCGTTCGGCGAGGACCGCCCCGCAGCCACCAAGACACCCGAAAACGGGGGCACCGACACGGTTAAGGGGAGCCAATGGCTGCCGAACACCTGGACTCCGACACCGAAGAGCTATGGCAGGAGTTCCACCGGCTGGTCAACATGACCGGTGAGGAGCTGCGCGAATGGCTGCTCACCAACGCTTCCGGTCCTGAGGGGTTCGTATCGGCCCCAGACATGAACCTGCCCGAGACGGGACGCCACGTCGTGCACATCGTGGGCAAACGGCGCGTGGACCTCACCAACGCCGACCTGGAAATGATGCGGCTCGTCGTAGAGGCGATCCGTTCCCGACTGGCTCACCCACACGAAAGCGACGACGAGTGGCGCCGCGCGATCATGACGCTGGGCCACGACCCGCTGCGGCCCGAATCGCCGCGGCCAGGAGAGGACACCACCCTCGAAGAGGAAGAGGTGCCCCGCCCGTCGCCGGAGTAAGCCCCGAACCTGAGGCCGGCCATCGGCAAGTGAAGGGCGGAATCACCCACAACCGACCCGCCGATGGCCAGCAAAGCGCGCCGAAGGAGAGAGCCGATGAACCCACGCCACGGTGACGAGCCCAGGGCTCGCCCGCCCCAGCAGGCCACGCGTACCGATCCCATGCCCAGCAGGGAAGTGTCCGTCGAGGTCGACGGCGCCGTGCTGACCGGAGACCTCTCCCTGTCGCCACAGGCCCAAGGGGTGGTGCTGTTCGCCCACGGCAGCGGCAGCTCGCGGCACAGCCCACGCAACCGGGAGGTGGCGCGGACCTTGAACACGCACGGCTTCGCCACCTTGCTCATCGACCTGCTGACCATAGCCGAGGAGCAGGTCGACGCCCGAACGCGCGAGCTGCGCTTCGACATCCCTATGCTGACGCGCCGACTGACGGGGGCGGCCGACTGGTTGGCCACCTCGACAGAGAGCGCCGAATTGCCGCTGGGCCTGTTCGGGGCGAGCACAGGTGCCGCCGCCGCGTTGGGGACCGCGGCCGAGCGGCCCAAGCAGGTGCACGCGGTGGTCTCGCGCGGCGGCCGGCCCGACCTGGCCGGCGAGGTCCTGCCGTCGGTGACGGCGCCCGTCCTGCTGATCGTGGGAAGCCTCGACGAGCCGGTGATCCGGGTCAATTACGCCGCCACACGCTCACTGCGCGCTCCCAACCGGGTTCACGTGGTCCCCGGGGCGAGTCACCTCTTCGAGGAGCCCGGGACGCTGGAGCAGGTGACCGGTGCGGCCATGGAGTGGTTCCGGGCCTATCTACAGCCGGCTGGCCAGCACTCGCCGGTGTGATCGCTCCGGCCTGCGGCGCTGCCCTGGTCAGGCGGGGACTGCCATAGCGTCCACGGGCGTGGTGAGCCTCGCGGGCGGCCAGCACCGCGGCGTGGGTGCGCCGCGTCGTGGCCACGGCACGGCAATGGCGTCTAGGCAGGGCCGGACAGGGGCGGAGAGGTGCGGGACATGAGTCGGGACGCCTCGACGGTCTCCCAAGAAATCGAGGCGTCCCGAACACCTCCCCGCTTCCAGTGGGCCGGTAGTGGGCCCCCCACTGGGTGGTGCGTCCGCACTCCGGGCCCGGCGCGGCTTTCCCCATAACCGCGGCCGAACCGTCCGGCGTCGCGGCGTCCCCTGGCATTAACGCCGGCGCCGGCCGCGAGGAGGTGGTGCCCGAGTCGAGCACCCAGGCACCCGCCACACGGAAGAAGCACTGAGACGTTTTTCTTCGTGTTCGAGTGGCCCTCTGCCCATACGGGACGTGATCATGCACGTGCTTTCCCGCGATTTCCCCGGCTGCGCAAAAGCGCTGCTCCCACCCGCACAGCGGACCACGCTGCCAGCGAACACACGATGGTCGGCATCGCCTGAGAATGTGGGCGCTTGCCGGGTTACGCTTCTCTGGCGAGGGGCGGTAGCTCAGCCGGTCAGAGCAGCGGACTCATAATCCGTGGGCCGTGGGTTCAAGTCCCACCCGCCCCACAACCTGTGACCAGCGAATTCCTCGTTCTCGGGAGGTGGAGAACAGCCGGGCTGACAGCCAAACTGACAGCCAACCGCGCGAGCACGCCACGACAGAGCCCGGCGTGCTCGCATATAGGCAAACGTTGCCGGCGCCGCGACCGCGCGCTCTCAGCCGGTGACGACGGCCACGACGGTCGTGCCCGGAGTGAAGTCGCCGCGCTGGGCCATAGTGAACACCCCGGCCAGCATCTTGGCGACATAGACCCACTCCAGGGTGATGCCATGGCGGCCGGCGAAGTCGTCGACGAAACCGGCGAGTTCGGGGGGTTGCTTGGCGAAACCACCGAAGTGGAACCCTGTCTCGATCCGCCAATTGCGAGTGGGCACACCGGCCTCGTCCTGGAGTCGTGCCACGTCGGCGGCGAGGAAGTCGCCGCCCTTGAGCACCGAGAACCCCACGGCCCGCGCGGGCGGGGCGAGCCCGGCGGCGATGCCGGCCACGGTGGCGCCGGTTCCCACCGGGCAGCAGATGACGTCGAAGGGCTCGTCGACCTCGGCGGGCACGGCCATCGCGCCGCGCACGGCGAGCGCGTTGCTGCCGCCCTCGGGTACCAGGTAGAAGCTGCCGTACTCGCGGCGGAACCGGTCGATGACCTCGGGGGTGTGGTTGCGACGGTAGGTGGCCCGGTCCAGGTAAACCAACCGCATCCCGCGCCGGGCGGCGTAGGACAGCGACCAGTTCAACGGGGTGTGCTCCTCGCCGCGGATCACACCGATGGTGGCCAGCCCATAGCGGTGGCCGGCGGCGGCGACCGCACGGATGTGGTTGGAGTAGGCGCCGCCGAAGGTCAACAGCCTACGGTGGCCCTGCCGGCGGGCGGCGGCGAGGTTGGGCTGGAGCTTACGCCACTTGTTGCCCGGGATCTCAGCGTCGATGAGGTCGTCGCGCTTGAGCAGCAGCCGCACCCCTCGGCGGCGCAGACGCTCGTCGGCCACCTCAACCAGCGGGGAGGGCAACAGCGGAGCGCGATCCTGAGGCGCCGCGATTATGCCGGACATAGCGCCAGCTTATGGCCCCGAAGTCGCCGGCGCGCTACCACTCTCGCGACTGGCCGACTCCAGCGGCTCGGGCTGAGCCGGCCGGCGACCGGGCCGGGCGATCACAGGGCTCGCCCGGCCCACAGTAGGCCGCGGGCGGTGAGGGTGTGCACGTGGGCGGTGTCGAAGTCGGGCCGGTGGTGGCCGATGGTGCTGACGAAGACGCGGCCGGCTCCCCACTGGCGGGTCCACACTGCGGGCACGGTCACCGGACGCGGCCACGGGGTGTGGCTGTCGGCGGGGTGGGTGGTGGTGACCAACACGTCGTCGAGGTCGTCGGTGAGCACCCAGTACTGTTCGGTGTAGGCGTGGAAAGGGCCGAGCCCGGCCACGATCGGATGGTCGGCGCGCTCGGCGACGATGTCGTAGGAGTGGGGCCGCATGTCGCCCGGATGGGCCACGAACACCCCTCCCGTGAGCTGCCAGTACCGTTCGTTGCCCTTGAACGCGGCGACGACCCCGCCGTGCCAGCCGGCGAAGCCGGTACCGGCGCGCACGGCCCCGGCCAGGCGCTCGGCGCGCTCGTCGGAAAGGTGGCCCATGGACCAGCACTGCACGATGAGATCGGTGTGGGCCAAGCGCTCCTCGTCGTCGTAGACAGCGAGATCGTCGTGGATCTCGACGGAGAATCCGGCCTGCTCCAGCACGGGCAAGAACAGCTCGGTGGTGGCCACGGGCTCGTGGCCTTCCCAGCCTCCGCGCACCATGAGCGCGCGGGGACGGGCAAGCTCGAAACGAGCAGCAGGCATGGGAATCGCTCCTTGGTCGACGTTGGCAGGCAGGAGACGCCGGCGCTACCCGCTGCGGGACGGCGGCGAGCTGTGGCCGGTCAATGCAGGTGGTGGGCGAGCCAGTCGAGAGCTTGGGCGCGCATGGCGGCGGAGAGCGCGTGATCGCCCCGGTGGTGGGCGCCGGTGTAGGCGTCGGGGGCGCCGGCCTGGGCATAGCGGCGGCGCAGCAGGGCGTCGGCGTCGCGCATACCCGTGTCGGAGAAGAGCCGGTCGGCGGTGGCGTACTGCACTAACAGCGGCGCGGGGGCGCGCAGCGCGGGGACGTCGGGCCAGTCGCACACGGCGCTGAGGCCGGGGGTGAGCAGCATCCAGGTGTGGGCGTCGATGTGGCGGTCGAGCAGCCCGGCGAAGGTCGACATCATGCAGGAGATCACGCTGGCTCGTACACGGGGGTCCAGGCCGTGCAGGAGTGCCGCGCGGCAGCCGCCGCCGGACAACCCCACGCATGCGATGCGGTCGGCGTGCACGTCGGCGCGGCTGGTGAGGTAGTCCAGGGCGATGCGGTCTTCGCGCAGCACCATAGCGGCCAGCGATGTGCCCAGGACGCCGCAGTATTTGGCGAGGACGGGCTCGTGGTGGCGGGCGGCGACGTCGAACTCTTGGGCGGGGGTGAAGGTCTCGCCGGCCTTGCGGCGGTGGGCGATCTCGGCGCGGGCGTAGTCGAGTACCCGTTGGGGCATGTCGGCGGTGCGGAAGCTGCGGCTGCCCCAGCCGAAGGCGTCGTGGACGAGGACGGTGTAGCCCTGGCGGGCGATCTCGGTGGCCAGGGCGGCCCCCTCGTAGATGGTGCGGCGCAGCGCGGTGATCTCGGGCGGGGTGGTGTCGGGGCCATCGGCGATTTTGTGTCGCCCCCACGCGCGCATGCCGGAGTGGCAGTGCAGTGCGAGCACGCCGGGAAGGGGGCGGTGTTCGCCGGCGGGGCGTAGGACCCAGGCGCGGGTGCGAGGGCCGAAACCGGGCCACCACGACACCTCCTGGCCGGTCACGCCGTCGCGGTACCAGGGGGCGCGGGAGGTGACGTCGAGGTGGTCGGGTGGGGGTGGGGCGTCGAGGGCGGCGTGGACGGCGTGAGGATCGGGGGGTGCGGCGCTGTGGGGGCGGACAGCGCCGGGTAGTGCGGTCCAGTCGGAGAACGCCCCTAGATGGGTGTAGTGGTCCTTGGCCACGCTTGATTGTCCTTTCCATGGTCTTCCGTGCCGTGGCAGCGCGGGTCAACGGGAGGGATGCGGACGTTTGCGCTGGTCAAGTGGAGGTGGCTGTGGGGGTATGCCGGGAGCGGGGGCGTTTCCATACCGTTGACATCGGTGTGCACGCTGTCTAGATTAACTCGGCAAGCGCTTTCCAAAAGACGAGTCGAGAGAAAGAGTCGGTGGCGTGGCTTCCTTGACCCAACGACGCCGCGCGGGCCCGACCCCGCGAGGCCGTCCCCGCCGACAGTGGGTTCCCTACGTTCTCATAGCACCGTCGGTGCTGCTGATGATCGTGTTCCTGCTGTATCCCATCACGAGCGTCTTCTACTACAGCTTGCAGCACTACAACGTCGCCGAACCGTGGAACAACGGCTTCGCCGGCCTGGACAACTACCGGCGGATGCTCTTCGAGGACCCGCTGTTTTGGCAGAGCCTGGGCTTCACCGCCCAGTGGGTGGGCTGGGAAATCGCGCTACAGTTGCTATTTGGGCTGCTGCTGGCGCTGATCGTCAACGAGGCTTTCCGTTTCCGCGGCCTGGCGCGCGCCACCGTATTCGCTCCGTGGGCCATCTCCGGCGTGCTCACCACCGTGCTATGGATTCTCATCTACAGCCCCACCACCGGTTTCCTGCGCTTCCTGGCGGATCTGGGGATCGGCGATCCGGGTACGGCACTGCTGGCCAACCCCGACACCGTCTTCGGTGCCGCCGTCGTGGCCGAACTGTGGCGCGGGGTGCCCTTCTTCGCGATCCTGCTCCTCGCCGACCTGCAAACGGCCTCGAAGGACCTCTACGAAGCGGCCTCGGTTGATGGCGCCAACCGTTGGCGCAGGTTCTGGCACATCACACTCCCCCACCTCAAGAACGCGATCGTGCTGTCCACGCTGCTGCGCGGGGTGTGGGAGTTCAACAACGTCGACCTGCTCTACACGCTCACCGGCGGCGGCCCGGCCAACGCCACCACCACCCTGCCCCTCTACGTCGCCCGCCAGGCTGTGGACTCCTACAACTTCGGCTACGGCTCAGCGCTAACCACCGCCGGCTTTGCCCTGCTACTGATCTGCTCGGTCACCTACCTGCGGCTGAGCCGGTTCGGAGGTGACCGCACGTGAGCGTCGACCGAGCCACCCTCCCCGGTAGCGTCCACGAGCCGGTTCCCGAACAGCGCCCCACCTCCGAGGAGCCCCCCGCCCCGCGGCGCCGGCGCAAGCCGTTCCGGTGGGAGATCTTCGTCCCGCTCACCCTCTATCTGATCTTCACGGTCGTCCCGTTCTACTGGATGATCCTGTACGCGATCCGGCCCGCCGGCACCACCGGGATCGTCCCCTGGCCGCTGACCGTCGAGCACTTCGACACGGTCTGGAACGGCATCGGGTTCGGCACCTACTTCCTCAACAGCGTCAAAGTCGGCATCGCCGCGCTGGTGGCCACCAGTGTGGTCGCCCTGGCCGGGGGCTATGCGCTGGCGCGCTACAACTTCCGCGGCAAGGCCCTGTTCCTGATCGCGATGTTGGGCACGCAGTTCATCCCCGGCGCGATGATGCTCATCCCCCTGTTCGAACTGTTCAGCCTGCTGAACCTGACCAACAGCCTGTGGTCGCTGGTCATCGCCAACACCGTCTTCCAACTTCCACTGTCGTTGATCCTGCTCAGCGGTTTCGTCCGTAACATCCCTGTGGAGCTGGAGGAGGCATCCTGGGTCGACGGCTGCTCCCGGCTGCGCGGCTTTTTCCTGGTCGTGCTGCCGATGCTGCGGCCCGGGCTGGTGGCGGTGGGCTCGTTCGCCTTCATCGACACCTGGAACAACTTCCTGTTCGCCCTGATGTTCATCAGCGAACAGGACAAGTACACGATCCCGGTCGGGCTCAACTACACCATCGGCGAGTTCAGCGTCGACTTCGGGGCGCTGGCCGCCGGCGGTGTGGTCGCCGCCCTACCGGTGGTGCTGATCTTCGCGGTGATCCAGCGTTTCCTTGTCCAAGGCATCAGCGCCGGCGCGGTAAAGGGGTAGAGAAGTTGCAAGCACACACGCAGCAAACGCGCGAACCCGCACCGGTGGTGCTGGTCGGCGCGCACGGGCACGGCCAGTGGCACCTGTCCAACCTGCGCCGCCTGGCCGACGCCGGGCGAGTGCGGCTGGTGGGCGTGTGCGATCGGGTACCGGTGGCGCGCGAGGATCTGCACGGGCTGGGCGAGCCCGCCCACTCCGATGACCTCGGCGAGCTGCTGGCGGCCACCGGCGCGGCGGTCACCGTGGTGGCCACCCCCATCCACACCCACCTGCCGCTGGCGCGCGTGGCGCTGGCCCACGGCAGCCACGTGCTGTTAGAGAAGCCGCCGGCGGCGACGCTGGCCGACCACGAGGCGTTGACCGCTGAGGTCTCCCGCTCGGGGCTGGCCTGCCAGATCGGGTTCCAAAACCTGGGGTCGACGGCGGTGGACGCCGCTGCCGAGCTGGCGCGCTCCGGGGCGATCGGCGCTGTGCGCGGCGTGGGCGGAGCCGGCGCGTGGCAGCGCACCTCGGCCTACTACGCGCGCGCCCCCTGGGCGGGGCGACGCCGCATCGAGGGCACCGACGTGGTCGACGGGGCTCTGACCAACCCGTTCGCCCACGCCGTGATCACCGCACTGCGGCTGGCGGGGGCCGACCGCCAGGTGGCCGAAGAGGTGGAACTGGAGTTGTTCCACGCCCACCCCATCGAAAGCGACGACACCTCCTGTATGCGGGTGCGCGCCCCCGACGGCACGCCGGTGACAGTGGCGGTGACGCTGTGCGCCACGACCGCCGCCGACCCGTATGTGAGCATCAACGGCGACCACGGGCGGATCACGCTGCACTACACGCGCGACGAGATCAGCGTGCTACGCCCGGGCGCGGAGGCGCAGGCTCTCGTGCACGGCCGCACCGACCTGCTGGAAAACCTGCTGAACCACGTGGCCGCAGGCACCCCCTTACTGGTGCCTCCCGAGGCAACGACAGGCTTCATGAGCGTACTGGAGGCGGTGCGTACCGCCCCCGACCCCCGCCCGTTGCCAGAAGAGCACCAACGTATCGACACCAGCGGGGCGGACGTGCACCGCACGGTCAAGGGAATCGACGAGCTGGTGGAGCGCAGCGCCGCCGAGATGGCGCTGTTCTCCGAGCTGGGCGCCCCATGGGCGAACGCGGAGGTGATCCCGTGAGCACCGACCACGGTGACCCGCCGGTGAAGCTGCGGGCCGGTGAGCGACCGGTCGCGACCTGGCGTTCGGGCGCGGGGGTCGAAGACGGGTTGTCGCCGCGCCCCTACCTGGAGACGGTGCGGACCTTGGGGGGAACCGTCGTCACCGAGGTCCGCCCCGAGGACCACCCTCACCACCTGGGGGTGAGCATGGCCGTGGCCGATGTGTGCGGCACCAACTTCTGGGGTGGGACCACGTTCGTGCGGGGCCAGGGACCGACCTGGCTGGCCAACCACGGCAGGCAACGACACCGAGAGTGGCTGCTCGACCGGCCAGAGCACCGCCGCGAACTGGTGTCGTGGCAGCGCCGCGACGGCGCGGAGGTGTTCACCGAAGAACGCGACTACCGGGCGGTGGCGCTGACCGAGTTCGCCTGGGCGCTGGAGTTCACCACCCGACTACACAACACCTCCGGAGGGGAACTGTCGATCGGTAGCCCCGCCACCAACGGGCGTCCCGATGCCGGCTATGGCGGGTTCTTCTGGCGCGCTCCCATCGCGGCGCAGCCGCCGCGCTGCTTCGGCCCCGAGGGCGCCGAAGGCGAGGAGGCGCTGCACGGTTCGCGGGCTAGGTGGCTGGCGTTGAGCGGCACCACGCCGGGCGCGGCCTGGACGCTACTCTTCACCGCGGCCGACGAGGCCGGCGATCCCTGGTTCGTGCGGGCCCAGGAGTATCCGGGGGTGGGCGCGAGCCTGGCCTGGGACCGGGAGCTGGCCATGGCGGCGGATGCGAGGCTGTACCGCAGCATGGTGACCGTGGTGGTCGACGGCGCGATACCGGCCACCGAGGCGGAGAAACTGGTGGAGCTGGCCCGCCAACGCCTGACCGAAACGCGGTAGGTACCGCGACGAGGCCGGTGCTGGGCGGCTTGCGCACCGTCCAGCACCGGCGACTCCCCCATCTCCTGGGCTCGGCCCGCCTTGGAGCCCGCCGGTTTTTCCGGAATTTTTCCGGACGCCGGCGGGTCGGCGGCCACACGCGCGGACGACTACGCCCGCTTGAGCGGCGCAGCGTGGCGCGTTCCCGGCCGTGACAGGGCCGGGAACAGTCGGGTACCCCCTGCTCCTGGACGGAGCGCCCCTGGCGTCCCATGGCTGGGGGCGCGGGGCCCGGCCGCGCGATTGGTGATGGCTGCCCACGGCGGGAAAGCCCCAGGGCACCGCGGTAGCGACGCAGGAGTGGAACGGGCCGCATGGGACGGGCGCGCTCTCCCCACGGCGGCTGGGGGCGCGGCCAGTGGCCCACCGCAGGGGCCGACGCGCGGGAGAAGTCCCGCCCGGCAAACCGGCCGCGTACACATATTGACGCCGTGAGTGACCCATGCCACTCTGTTATGTAAGCGCTTTCCAAACATCGGCGCCACATCCTTCCATGCCGGCGCCGCGGGTATCTCTTGACGCCTCTTCACTCCCCCATCCTTGTTGAAGGGAATCCGACGGTGTTGCAGTCTTACTCCTCTCGCGTTTCGCCGCCCCGCAGGTGGCGAGCCACCGCCGCAGCGGTGTCGGCTCTGGCGCTGCTGTTGACCGGCTGCGGGTCGGGCTCCTCCGACGACGGCCCCGTCCAGATCACGTTCTGGGACAACAACGCCGGTCCCGACCGCACTCCGCTGTGGGAACACATCATCGCGGAGTTTGAAAAAGAACACCCTGACATCACGGTGGACTACACCGGCATCCCCATCGCGCAGGTCCAGCAGAAATACGACACCGCCATCGCCGGTGACGCCCTGCCCGACGTCGGCGGCGTCTTGACGGCCTACCTGGCCAACCTGGCTGGACGCGACGTGCTGGAACCGCTGGACGAACGGCTGTCGGGCAGCAGCCTCGACGGCTCCATCAACCGCGGCTTCTTGGAGAACATGCGTGCCAGCGCCAGCGACGGCAAGCTCTACTCGATGCCCACCAGCGGCAACATGGCCATCCTGTGGTACCGCAAAGACTGGTTCGCCGAGGCCGAGATCGCAGAGCCCGAGACCTGGGGGGACTTCTACACCGCCGCTGAGAAGCTGACCGATCCCGAGCGCAACCGCTATGGGTTCACCATCCGTGGCGGCCCCGGCGCGATCCCGCAGGTCTTCGACGAGATCTATGCCCAGTCAGGCATCGAGACGTTCTTCGACGACAGCGGAAAAACCACACTCAACGCCCCCAAGAACGTCGAGGCGCTGGAGCGGATCGTCGCCCTCTACGACGAGCAGACCCCCACCGCCGACGTCAACAACGACTTCCCGAAGATGGTGGCCCAGTTCACCGGTGGTGACGTGGCGATGCTCCACCACAATCTGGGCTCTTACACCAACCACGTCGAGGCGCTGGGCGAGGACAACCTGGTAGGCATCCCGCTGTTTCCCAGCCCCGAGACCGGAAAGCACACGATCGCCTCGCACCCCACCGACGGGATCGCGATATTCAACAGCAGCGAGCACAAAGACGCGGCGTGGCAGTTCGTGGAGTTCGCCGCCTCGGCGCAGATGAACAGCTATTGGAACGAGCGGGTGGGCCAGATCCCGGCCAACAACGAGGTCCAAAACGAGCAGTGGGTGCGCGACAACCAGGCGCTGGCCGCCGCCTCAGCGGCTATGGACGACGAGAACAGTGTCATCGTGCAACTGCCCTACTACCTGCCGCAGTTCAACCCCATCACCAAGACCGACATGGAACCGCTGTACCAGCAGGTGCTCCTCGGGGAAATGACGGCCCAGGAGTTCTTGGACCAATCGGCGACGATGTTCAACGAGGCTGAGGCCGAGTACCGGGAGCGGCACGGCTCCTAAGGCCCGCCCGGCCACTGCCCCCCTGAGGGTTCGCCGCGTCCGTCCCCCAGCGCGGCGAACCAGAAGGCGCGGAGCCCCACCGCGGGCTCCGCGCCGCTTTTGGGTACCACCACCAGCGGACAGCACCGACAACCAGAATGGAGAGCGCTTACATGCAGGTCCTCGTCACCGGCGGCTCGGGCCGACTCGGCCGCAGTGTGCTCGCGGTTCTGGCCGAACGAGGCCACGACGTCGTCTCCGTCGACGTCGACACGACCGCCGCCGTGCCCTCTGGGGTGAGCCGGCGCCACCTCGACCTGCTCGACACCGAGGTCGTGGCGGAGGTGTTCACCCAGACCCGCCCCGAGGCGGTGGTGCACCTGGCCGGGATCGCCGTGCCCTTCAGCGCCCCTGATGCCGACATCTTGCGGATCAACACCTGCCTGGCCTGGACGGTGCTCTCGGCGGCCATCAGCCACGGCGCGCGCAGCGCCGTGGCCGCCTCCAGCCCCACGGTCTTTGGTTACGGCCCCCAACACTGGCGTCCGCAGCGCCTACCGCTGGACGAGGACCACCCCGTAGCGCCGTGCCACTCCTATGGACTGTCCAAGGTGATCATCGAGGAGACGGTGCGCACGCTGGCGCGTGCCCACCCCGGGGCGTGCGCTCTGGCGGCGATACGCCCGGGCTATGTCATCGCCCCCGAGGAGTGGGCGGGCGCGCCCACGCAGCAGGGCCACACCGTGCTGCAACGCTTGGAGCACCCCGAACTGGCCGCGGGCTCGCTGTTCAACTACATCGACGCCCACGACGCCGGGGAACTGTTCGCCATGGCCATTGAGCGCCCCGAACGGCTCAGCCCCGACCAGGTGCTGCACGCCGTCGCCGACGACGCTTTGGCCCGGCGGCCCCTGGCCGAGCTGTTGCCGGCCTACCACCCCGGAACCGCCGAGTTGGCCGACGGTCTCACCGGCACCGCGGGAGCCTTCGCCACCACGGCCGCTCGCGCCCTGGGGTGGCGCCCTCGCCACAGTTGGCGCACCCGCCTGGGCGAGCCGGAGCCGCCCGCAGCATGAGACGCGGGCACAGCGGCGCCGGGCCGCCCCTCCTGGCGCGCCAGTGTGAGCAGCCACGACCGTTCGCTTCGCGAGGCCGTGCACCGTAGACTCTGTAGGAAAGTGTTTTCCCGATGCGGTCGGCGGTACGGTCGTCGCCCCCTGAACAGCGCGAAAGGTGCGAGCTGTGGCAAGCGGAGGATACGTCACTCTGGATCAGGTCGCCCAGCACGCCGGTGTCTCGCTGGCGACGGCCTCCCGTGTGCTCAACGGCAGCACCCGCCAAGTGGGCGAGAAGCTACGCCGGCGCGTCACGGCCAGCGCACACGAGCTCGGTTACCTCCCCAACGCCTCGGCGCAGACGCTGGCGCGCAACACCAGCACCCTCGTGGGTCTGATCGTCCACGACATCGCCGACCCCTACTTTTCCAGCATCGCCGCCGGGGTGGCCCGCATCGCCGAGGACCACGGACTGGTGGTCGTGCTGGGCACCACCGGCCGCACTCCCCAGCGGGAAAACGAGTTGCTGTCGATGCTGCGCGCCCACCGGGCGCGGGCGGTGGTGCTGGCCGGGAGCCGCACGATCGACGACTCCACCACGCGGCGGCTGGGCGAAGAGATCCGCATGTTCACCAAGCAGGGCGGGCGCGTGGCGTGCGTGTCTCAGGAAGGGCTGCCGGCCGACACGGTCGTGCCCGACAACCGCGCCGGGGCCACCGAGCTGGCCCACCGGTTGATCGCCCAAGGGCACCGGCGATTCGCGATCCTGGCCGGCCCCACCGACCTCTACACCGCACGGGACCGCCTCGACGGCTTCCACTCGGCGCTGCACGCCGCCGGTATCGAACTCGCCCCCCACAACGTGATGCACGGGGCGTTCACCCGTGACGGCGGCTATGAGTCCACGCGGCGGCTGCTGGCGGCCGGTACCGACGCCACCTGCCTGTTCGTCGTCAACGACGTGATGGCCACCGGCGCGATGGCCGCGCTGCGCGACGCCGGGCTGCGGGTGCCCGAGGACCTGTCAGTGGCCGGCTTCGACGACATCCCCACGCTGCGCGACCTGACGCCGGCACTGACGACGGTGCGGCTGCCGCTGGAGTGGATGGGCGAGACCGCCGCCCGGCTGGCGCTGAGCGAGGACAACAGCGACGCCCCGCAGACCGTGGAGGTCGCCGGCGAGGTGGTGCTGCGCGAGAGCACGGCGGTGCCCACGAGCTGACCGCGGCGCCGGGTCGGACGGCGCCGGCGGCCCGGCCCTCCGCACGGCGCATGAGCGCATCCCGTGCGCGCCGGGTGTCGCTCCCCCAGGCGGGTGTCGCGACGCGGCTCGGTGCGGCCCGAACGGAAAACGGAAAAAGCCATGGGGTGGCCCCGCAGCCGTTATGACTGCGGGGCCACCGCCGCCCCTCTCAGGGGCGGTTCAACGGCGATGGTGCGGCCGTGAGCGCGTCGCTAGAGGATGCGCCCGGTACCGGCGTGGGCGTTGACCAGGCCAGGGACGGCAGCGGCCGGGTGCACCCGCTCGTGCAGCCGCGGCTGCCAGCCCACATCGTCGCCCAGGTCGGGGGCGTTGGCGGCGTTGTAGGCGGCGAGGAGATCGACCTCGTGGTGCGGCGAGCGGCCGTTGACCAGCGAGTGGGTCTCGTAGATGTCGCTGCCGCGCCAGTCATGGATGATCTCGGCGGGCGCGATCTCCTCGTCAAGGTCGAAGTAGTTGTTCTCGGCGTAGATCTTCGACTCCACGCCCACGCCCCAGGTGTACTTGTAGTCCTTCTGCGTCTCGGGGGGTTGGGGGATGACGTAGAGGTTGTTGTAAACGTGCACTTCGCCGAAGCGCACGCGCGGCGCCCGCTGGAGGATGTTGTCGAACCGGTTGTGGTGCAGCGTGACCCGCAGCTTGCCCCGGTCCAGCGTGGGGTCGTCGGTGCTGCCGATCAGCATGGTCTTGTCGTGGTCGCTGAAGCGACTGTAGGAGATCGTCACCAGGTCGGAGCCGTTGGTGATGTCGAGTAGACCGTCGTGGGTCTGGTACTCATAACCCCAGTGGTACTCGTTCTCGCTGTCGGGGTGAGCGCCGTCGGAGAAGGTGGCGTGGTCGATCCACACGTGGGTGGAGCCGCGCACCGTCACCCCGTCGTACTCGGAGTTCCACTCCCCCGGCTCCCAGTGCGGGAAGCAGTCGCGGGGCGCCTCGAACTCGATGTTGCGCACGATCACGTTGTCGACGTCGCGCAGCGTGAGGGCGCCCCCGAGGATGCGGGCGTCGTCGCCGAGACCGATGAGGGTGGTGTTGGCGCCCACCTCCATAGAGACCCGCTGTTGCTGGTTGTCGGCGGAGCGCTCGCGCGCCTCTTCGAGAGGGCCGGTGATCTCGGCGTCGCCGCGGACCTCGGGATCGTAGGTGGCCAGGTACTCCTGCTTGTCATAGCCGGGAGCGGCGTAGTCGGCGCAGGTGAGGGGGTTTCCCTCGGCGTCGGTGTTGGCGTCGACGGTGCCGTCGATGAAGATGATCTTGGCGGTGTCGTTGGTGCCGGCGTCCTCGCCGCCCAACGCCTGACGCAGTTCGTCCCAGTCGTCGACCACGTGGACGTTGTCGCGGGTGGCCGCGGCTCCGCCGGTGGTGCCGCCCTGCGCGGCGGCCCAGCCGTCGCGCGCGTCGAGTGTCTGGCGGGCCACCCAGTGGGCGCGCCAGGTGGGACCGTCGTCATGGCCGCCGTGGGCGTCGGCCGGTGCGGCCAGGGACAGCAGGAGCGCACCGGTGACGGTTGTGATCAGGGCCGTTCTTCGCATCGTCTCTCCTTGTGGATTCCGCCGCCGCACAGTCGGGGCGACGGATGGGGGATATGGGGGATCACAGACGCGAACAGAAGGGACACAGGGTCGGTAGGGGGCATCACCTCTTTGGGCTCTCGGTTGCTGGCCACGCCGGCGTGGCCACGCAGTGGCTGGTCACGGTGGCGGGCGCCGCTGCATCGCCGCGGGGGAAAAGACCAGACCGTGGCCGGGGCCGGTGGCGCAGCGCACGGTCCCGGCCTCGATCGTGACGCCGCTGGGCTGGGCCAGGGCGCCCAACGCCGCGAAGGAAGCGTCCTCGATGTCCTCCACCATCGACACCAGCGGCACACACAACGCGAGCTGGGCCGACAGTTCCGGTAACAGGTGCGGAGCCACGGGGACACCGGTCGCGGCGGCTGTCTGGGCCACCCGCAAGAACGGGGTGATGCCACCGACGCGCACCACGTTGGGTTGGGCGATGTCGCAGGCCCCCGCGCGCAGATATTCCTCGAACTCGCCCACCGTGCGCAGGTTCTCTCCCACCGCGATGGGGACCCCGCAGCGTTGCCGCAGCCGTTGGTGCGCCGCGAGCTGGTCGGCGGGCAGCGGCTCCTCGATCCAGTAGGGGTCGAAGCGCGCCAGGCGGCGCAGCGCGTGTTCGGCGGTGGGCAGGTCCCAACGCTGGTTGGCGTCGAGCATGAGGCGACGCCGCGGCCCGATGAGGCGGCGCACCGTCGCCACCCGGTCGACGTCGCGGTCGGTGTCGGCCGAGCCGACCTTGATTTTGACCGCGTCGTGGCCGGCTCCCAGCCAGCGCCGCACCTGCTCCAGCAGCGCGTCACGGCTGTAGTCGAGGTTGATGCCGCTGCCGTAGGCGGCGGCGCTGGTGCGGTGGCGGCCGATGTGGTCGACGAGCGGGCTGTCACTGGCGCGTGCGGCCAGATCCCACAGTGCGACGTCGACCGCGGCCAGGGCCATGGCGGTGATACCGCCCGCCCCGGCCTCGCGCAGGTGGTGGCGGAGCTCGGTCCAGCGGGGGGCGGGCTGGACGGGTTGGCCCAGCAGCGCCTCGGGGCAGTCCTCGCGCAGCAGGGCCGCCACCGCACCGCCGCCCACGCGCGGGGTCCAGGCAAAACCGGTGCCGCGGGCCCCGGTGTCGGTGTCGACGGTGACGACGATCAGATCGTTGTGGGCCACACCGCCGTCCCAGGGCCGCGCCAGCGGCAGCCGGTAGGCCTCGGCGGTGACGTCGGTGATCATCATGACGCGGCCGTGGTCACGGCGGCCACACCGGCATCGATGATGGCCGCCAGTTCGGCGGTTTCCTCCTCGGTGGGGTCGACGAAGGGTGGACGCACCCCGCCCATGACAGCGCCCCGCAGCCGCGCCCCCGCCTTGACCAGTGAGACCGCATAGCCCGGGCTGCGGTCCCGCAGTCGCGCCAGCGGGCGGTAGAAGACGTCGAGGAGCGTGTCGGCGAGCGGGTCGCCGGCGTGGAGCGCCCGGTAGAAGGCGGTGGCCACCTCCGGGGCGAAGGCGAAGGCCGCCGAGGAGTACAGCGCCACCCCGATCCCGGTGTAGGCCCGCACAGTGAGCTCGGCGGTAGGCAAGCCGTTGAAGAACGTGAAGTCGGCACCGCGCCGCTCGCGAACGGCGAGCACGATCTGGTGCATCCGGTCCAGATCGCCCATACCGTCCTTGATGCCGACCACACCGGGCAGTTCGGCGAGCTCGGCGGCGCTGGCGGGAGTGAGCGCCATGGTGGCGCGCTGGTAGACGATGAGGGGAATGGGCACCGCCTCGGCGACGGCGCGCACGTAGTCCACTATCCCGCGCTGGGGCGCGCCGACCAGGTAGGGCGGCAACAGCAAGACACCGTCGGCGCCCATCGCGCGGGCCGCAGCGGCCTGCTCGATCGCGGTACGCACCGACCCGCCGGCCCCGGCGATCACCGGCGCCGCGCCGCCGGTGGCGGTGACCGCCGTGCGCACCGTGCGCGCCTGCTCGTCGGTGGAGAGCGCGTGGATCTCGCCGGTGCCGCAAGCGGCGAAGACCCCACCGGGGCGGTGGGCCAGCCCAGCGCGCACGTGGGCCGCCAGCGCCTCCTCGTCAAGTGCATCCTCAGCGTTGAAGGGGGTGAGGGGGAAGAAGAGAATGCCGTTGAATTCCACTATGAAGTTCCTCCTCGGCCGGTGCCCACGCACCGGCCGTGTGGGCTCATTTGCCGCGGGTTGAGCTGGGATCGGGGGGTGTGGGATCGACGACGTGTTGGACGTGGCGGCGCGCCACCGTAGCTATGACCTCCTCAGGATCGGCCGACCAGATCTCGGCGTTGAAGATCTCGACTTCGATGTCACCGGTGTAGCCGGTGGTGTCGACCGCGCGGCGCAGGCCGGCGACGTCGGCGTAACCGTCGCCGACCATGCCGCGGCCCAACAGGGTGTCGGCGGGCAGCGGCAGAATCCAGTCGCACGCCTGGAAGGAGGCGATGCGCGCACCGGCGCGGTCGATCTGGTCGAGCACGGTGGGGTCCCACCACACGTGGTAGGTGTCCACCACCACGCCCACCGTCTCGGCGGAAAACCCCTCGGCAAGGTCGAGGGCCTGGCCAAGCGTGGACAGCACGGCCCGGTCGGCGCAAAACATCGGGTGCAGCGGCTCCAGTGCCAGGCGCACGCCGCGCTGGGCGGCGTAGGGGGCCAGTTCGGCCACGCCGGCGGCCACCCGCTCGCGTGCTTCGACCAAGTCGCGGCTGCCCTGCGGCAGCCCGCCCACGACCATGACCAGACAGGCCGCGCCCAGCTCGGCGGCCTCGTCGATGGCGCGGCGGTTGTCGTCGAGGGCGGCCGGCTGGTCGGGGGCGGTCAAAAACCCGCCGCGGCAGTGGGAGGAGACGCGCAGCCCGGCCGAGCGCAGCAGCCGGACCGTCTTGCTCAGGCCGGTTTGGACCACGGGGTCGCGCCACAGCCCCACCGCAGGCAGGCCGGCGCGTGCGCAGCCGTCGATGACCTCGGGCACGCTCCAGCGGTTGACCGTGGCCTGGTTGAGCGCCAGCCGCGCCAACCGGGGGTCACCGGGGGTGGGCGTGGGGACGGCGGCGGGGGCCTGGGACGGAACGTCGACTTCGGGGACCGCGGTCATGCTGCCACCCCCGCCACGTCGAGCAGGGCCCGCATCCGAGACACCGCCAATTCGGGGTCGCGCAGCGCCCCGGCGGCATCGGCGAGGCGCAACGTCTCGGCCAGGTGCGGAAGGTCGCGGGCGCTGTGCAGGCCGGCGACCATGGTGAAACCGGGCTGGTGGCCGTTGAGCCAGGCCAAAAAGGCGATACCGGCCTTGTAGTGGTAGGTGGGGGCGGCGAAGACATGGCGCGCCAGCGGCACGGTGGGGGCGAACAGCGCGTCATAGCGCTCGGTGTCGCCGTTGTCGAGTGCGCGCAACGCTTCGGCGGCCACCGGGGCGATGGCGGCGAAGGCGCCCAACAGTGCGTGAGAGTGGTGCTGGCCGTCTCCTTTGATCAACTCCGGATAGTTGAAGTCGTCACCGGTGTAGAGGCGCACCCCCTCAGGCAGCAGCGCGCGCAGCCGCACTTCCAGCTCCCGATCGAGCAGCGAGACCTTGATGCCCTCGATACGGCTGCTGTGCTGCCGTATCAGCTCGGCCACCGTCGGGATCGCCTCGGCGGGGTCGTCGTGGCCCCAGTAGCCGGCAAGCTGGGGGTCGAAGGCGGTGCCCAGCCAGTGCAGGATCACCGGCCGGCTGGCCTGCTCCAGCAGGCGGGCGTAGACCTGGACGTAGTCCTCGGGGTCGCGTGCGGCGGCGGCGAGCTGGCGGCTGGCCATGAGCACCGGGACCGCGCCGGCGTCCTCCGCCACGGCCAACTGCTCGGTGTAGCCGGTGATGATCTCGGCGATTGTGGCGCTTTGGGGCAGGTGGTCGGTGCTCACCCCGCAGGCCAGCAGGGCGCCGCGGCCTTTGGCCTCGGCGCCGCAGCGCTGGATCAGCTCCCGGGTGGCCGGCCACCCCAGCCCCATGCCGCGCTGGGCGGTGTCCATAGCATCGGCCACGCCCAGGCCGAGATCCCACACGTGGTGGCGGAAGGCGAGGGTGGCCTCCCAGTCCAGGCGGGCGGGGGCGCCGGGGGCGTTACCGGCCAGCGGGTCGGCGGCGACGTGCGCGGCGGCCAAGGCGGCGCGCGTACGAGGTGGGGCGGCCGGGGTCTCGGGGAGCACGGGCTGGGCGCGCAGGGTGTAGGGCGAGAGCCCGCCGGCGCCGTCGGGCAAGCGCAAGGTTAGGGTCATCCCAGCTCGACCTCCTCGATTTCGACACGGTCACCGGAGTGGGAGGAACGCAGGCCCGCCTCGGCCATCTGCAAGCCCCGCGCTCCCGAGAACAGGTCGTGCGGGAAGGGGGTGTCGGCGCAGACGTGCCGCAAGAACAGCTCCCACTGGGCGCGGAACCCGTTGGTGAACTCGGTGTTGTCGGGGACTGTGGCCCACTGGCTGCGGTAGGGGATCGTGTCGTCGCCGTCGGGGTCCCACACCGCCTTGGGGGTCATGGAGCGGTGCTGCACGCGGCAGTGGTGCAACCCCGCCACGGCGCTGCCCTCGGTGCCGTCGACGTGGAACTCCACGAGTTCGCCGCGGTCGACCCGTACGCACCAGGAGGAGTTGATCTGGGCGATGGGACCGCCGTCGAGCTCGAAGATCGCATAGGCGGCGTCGTCGGCGGTGGCCGCGTAGGGCTGGCCGGTTTCGGACCAGCGCTGCGGTAGGTGGGTGACGGCGCGGGCGGTGACGGCGCGCACCGAGCCGAAGAGGTGTTCCAGGACGTAGTGCCAGTGGGGGAACATGTCGAGCACGATGCCGCCGCCGTCCTCGGCGCGGTAGTTCCAGCTAGGGCGCTGGGCCGGCTGCCAGTCTCCCTCGAAGACCCAGTAGCCGAACTCGCCCCGGATCGAGAGGATACGACCGAAGAAACCGCTGTCCACGAGGCGGCGCAGCTTGAGCAGTCCGGGCAGGAACAGCTTGTCTTGGACCACGCCGTTCTTGACGCCGGCTGCGTGGGCGAGCTTGGCCAGCTCAAGGGCGGCGTCGAAGGTGCCGGCGGTGGGCTTCTCGGTGTAGACATGCTTGCCTGCGGCGATCGCGGCGCGTACGGCATCCTCGCGGGCGTGGGTGATCTGGGCGTCGAAGTAGACTCCGATCCCGTCGTCGGAGAGCACCGAGTCCAGGTCGGTGGTCCACTTAGCTATCCCGTGACGTGCGGCGATCTCCTGTAGCTTGCGCTCGGATCGGCCGACGAGAACGGGTTCGGGCACCACGCGTGTCCCGTCGGGCAACTCCACACCCCCGGCGTCACGCAGAGCCAGGATCGACCGGGTCAGGTGTTGCCGGTATCCCATACGGCCGGTGACGCCGTTCATGGCGACACCCAGCACTTGGTCAGCCATAGATGTCCTACCTCTCCTAAAGAAAGCGCTTTCCAAAGTACTCGAAAACCGTATACCAACGCCAGAGGCAGTTTGTCCACGGCTCTCCGCGCAGGCCACCCCCGTCGAGGGCCCTCCCAGTACCTATGAGCCAGCCGCCATTCCACACACGTGAAAACGCTTACCTCACAGGGGCTCCCACCACGATCGAAGCAGCAGCGCCGTTCTTTCCCAACCGCTCACCGCCGGCGCCGGCCACACCCCGCGGATGAGGCACGGCGCAGGGCCCCGCCGTGGGCGCCGTGCCCGCCGTCGCAGACCAGCGGCGTGAGGCAGTGCCGCTGGAGCCTGAGGTACGGGTGAGGGGCAACCTGCGACGGCAGCCACCGGCCGCCTCTCACCGCCCGGCGCCTCTCGCCGTGGCCTTCGGGGAAGCCGGCTCGTGTGGGGCCGGCGGACGCCGGCCTCACACCACGGGGCGCCCTGGTCTGGCCACCAACAGCGCGGCAGCGACTAAGGGCCGGTATCGGTCTCGATGTGGGTACACAGCCAGACGTGCTCGGTGGAGTCGACGCGCAGGGCTAGCGCGCGGTGGCGGCGCCCGCAGTCGACCACGCTGCTGATCTCGGCGACACCGGGAGCGGGAAAACTCAGCCGGGTGCTGCGCACTCGGGGGCGCTGCGCGCAACCGTAGGTGCCCGCGCGTCGGACGAGTAGGAGGTAGGCCCGATGGGCCAGGCACGGCCGTAGGTGCGTGGGAGCGCGGTGGCCGGCGAGAACCTCGGCGACAAACTGGGCCAGTTGGCAGAACTCGGCGGCGCGACGGCGACTACCGCCGCGCCGGGGTGGGGCACCGGGAGGGCTCGGCGATGCTGACGGTGCTGACGGAGTGCTGTGGGACAGACAGCGACGAGCAGGAGAGGACATCCGGGCTTCCTTTCCGGAAGGGCGGGAAGCGACTGCGAACGCCGGGAGCCGGCGCCGGTCGCGGCCACTGAGCCGACCGACGAGCCTGCCGGCCCGTCACCCCGTAATGAGTCGCCTAAGGCCCGGCGTGCCCACGTGGAATTCCAACTTCTTGTCCGCCCCCTCAGGCTCCGCCGACTGTGTCAGAGTGTGGACACCACGTCGCGGCGGCAGGACCGGCCTCCCCCTAAGGTGGATCTTTCCGGATTTTTTTCGCATGGTGCGATGAATCACGCGAATTTAACTGCGAATCAGCGCTGAGCACGCTACGTTTTGAAAACACGGCTAAATCATCGGTCTTCCCCCTCCGCCGATGAGGCCGTGCAGCCGGGCGTCCCGACGGCGCGGGAAGGGACGCCCTATTCGGGCCGACCCCGGGGTTGCCCCCGATATCTCCGGGGTCGGCCCTCCTTATGGGGCCGTGCGGGCCTTTGGCGGTCTCCCCGCCCTCCCCCACGGCTGCGACGATCCCTGCTCTTGCGAGGCAGCGCCCCGCGAGGTGGCACTCGTGTGCCGATGGCCACCGCTGCCCTGGCCGCAGCGCTGCGCCCCGTGCCGCCCCCACTCAGGTCGAGTCGCGGCAGATACCCCGAGCGGGCAGGGGCGCGTGGCCGCCGGTTCCGGGAGGAAACGCCGGTCGCCTGGTAGCAGTCCGGCCGATGCTCCAGCCCCTCCTGCCAAGCGGCGTCGTGGGTGCGGTTCCGCTTCGGCGGGTGGGCCGAAACCGCTCGCCCTTACCGACAGGACAGAGCTAGAGCTCAGGTGGTGGCCTGCCCTACGCGGCGGGGCCATTCCCCGGTCGCCAACCTCCGCTGATCTGCCGATTCGTTCCATATGTCGCATAAAACGGGTTCTAGCGGCATAGTCTGCTGCTGTGGCACAACGATTCAGCTACCTCGACTCCCCCACGCCTATCGGGCTGGCCCACCGCGGCGGCTGGCTGACCGACGCGCAGGGGCAGATCACCACAGAACTGGAAAACACCGCCGCCGCGTTCCAAAACGCTGTGGACATGGGGTATCGCTACCTGGAGACCGACGTCCACGCCACGCGCGACGGCGCCCTGCTGGCCTTCCACGACGCCACGCTGGACCGCGCGACCGACCGGCAGGGCGCGATCGCCGAACTGTCGCACGCCGAGGTGGCCCGTGCCCGGGTGGGAGGCACCGAACCCATCCCGCTGCTGGCGGAACTGTTGGGAGCGTGGCCGCAGGTGCGGTTCAACATCGACATCAAGGCTGACGCCGCTGTGGCGCCGCTGTGCGAGGTCTTACGGCGCACGGGAGCCTGGGACCGGGTATGTGTGGGCTCGTTCAACCAGCGCCGGCTGGAGCGGGCACGCCGGATGTTCGACCGCCCGGTCGCCACCTCGTGCGGCCCTATCGACGTGGCCCGGCTGCGGGTCGCGGGGGTGACACGGCTGCTGGGTTGGCTGGCCCGGCGCGGCGTGGCGTGCGCGCAGGTGCCGCTGTGGCGTGGGAGTTTCCCTGTTCTCAGCCGGGATTTCATCGCCGCGGCGCATCGAGCCGGTATGCAGGTCCACGTGTGGACCATCAACTCCCCTGAGCTGATGCGCCGGCTGCTCGACGCGGGGGTTGACGGTATTGTCAGCGACAATGTGACGGGGCTGCGGCGTGTCTTGCTCGAACGCGGCGCTTGGGAGACTACCGCGCGCCCCGCCGGTTAGGAGTCACGACCCGCCATGCCGTTCCCCCAGAAGGCCCCGCAGGAGCCAACCGGCCCCCTGGCCGATCCGCGCGCGCGGCGCGCAGAACAGCGCGGCTGGTACGTCTACGACTGGGCCGCCTCCGTCTTCAACACCTCGGTCATCACCGTCTTCCTCGGGCCCTACCTGACCTCGCTGGCCGAGTCGGCGGCCGTCGACGGCAGGATCAGCGTGTTGGGCTGGGAGATGGCGCCAGAGGCACTCTACCCCTACGCGACTTCGCTGTCGGTGCTGCTGCAACTCCTCGTGCTCCCGGTGATCGGAGCGTTGGCCGACTACACCGGGCGCAAGCGTGAACTGATGGGGGTGCTCGCCTATATCGGCGCGTTCGCCACGATGGGGCTGTACTTCGTGGCCGACGGCGGGCATGTGGCGGGCGCCGGGCTGTTCATACTGGCCAACCTGGCTTTCGGTGCGGCGTTCGTGGTCTACAACTCGTTTTTGCCCGACATCGCCACGCCTCAGGAACGCGACGATGTCTCCTCGCGCGGGTGGGGACTGGGGTATCTGGGCGGCGCGGTGCTGCTCGCCATCCACCTCGTGCTCTACCTGTCCCACGAGAGTTTCGGCGTGGAGCAGGGGCACGCGGTGCGCATCTGCATGGCCTCGGCCGGGCTGTGGTGGGCGCTGTTCACCCTGGTGCCGCTGGCGCGGCTGCGCGACCGCCGGCCCGCCGACCGAGAGGCGCGCGAGGGAACGCGCCTGGTGCGGGCGGGTTTCGTGCAACTGTGGCACACCGCCAAGGAGCTGCGGGCCTACCCCAAGACATTGCTGTTCCTGGTGGCCTACCTGTTGTTCAACGACGGGGTGCAGACCGTCATCGCCTTCTCGGCCACCTTCGCCGACCAGGCGCTGGAGCTGGGGCAGGAGGTCCAGATCGGCACCATCTTGATGGTGCAGTTCGTGGCATTCGGGGGCGCGCTGCTGTTGGGCAGTATCGCCCGCCGGCTGGGCACCAAGCGCACCATCTTGGGCAGTCTGGTGATTTGGACCATAGTGGTGGGGGTGGCTCCCCTGCTGCAAGCCGGTTCTGCGGTGCAGTTCTTCATCCTGGCCTTCTTCATCGCCATCGTGCTCGGTGGTACGCAGGCGCTGTCACGTTCGCTGTTCTCCCACCTGGTACCACGGGGCAAAGAGGCGGAGTACTTCGGCCTCTACGAGATCAGCGACAAGGGCTCGGCGTTTCTGGGATCGCTGACGCTGGGGGTGGCGTTGGATGTGACCGGCGGCGACTACCGGCTGGCCATCCTGTCGCTGATCCCGTTCTTCGTCGCCGGGTTCGTGGTGCTGGTGGTGATCAGCATCCCTGCCGCGATCCGCGACGCTGGCAACCAGGTCCCCGAACGCATCTGAAAAACCTCACCGCCGGGCCCGGGGCGGCCGGGGCTTTGCCGATCACGCCGGCGTGTTGGCCGTGTCTTGGCATGCCTGAAGCCACAGGTGGGCACACTGGGACGCGATGGTACGCGTGGAGCGCGCGAGCGGGGCTCGGGAGCCGCAGGTGGCTCGCGGGTCGCGCCCGCCGTGGCAGGCCGTAGCGCCGGGGTGTGCTCGGGAAAGTTGCGACCAGCCGAGCCGGGCCCCGGCCACCATCGCGAGCATGGCGTAAGGTTCCCCCGAACACGGTTTGAACTGCGACAAAAGCAGCTCTTTCGCGTACCTCATCGAGCGATGAAACCCGAGGCCACCGATGTGCGCACCGCGCACGACAGGTCGACCGGGTATTGTCGCACGGTTGGACCGCGGATGTCCGGGGAATCTCCTCACGGACCGATGCGTTAGACCACCGAGACCGCAAGAGCGCCTGGAGGCACGCACACGATGGCCGAGCGAGCACTTCGCGGCACACGACTCGGGGCGACGAGCTACGAGAACGACCGCAACACCGACCTGGCACCGCGCCAAGAGGTCACCTACGACTGCCCACAGGGGCACCGCTTCGCTGTAACCTTTGCGACCGAGGCGGAGATCCCCCCCAACTGGGAATGTCGTTTCTGTGGCGAGGCCGCGCTCATCGTCGACGGTGAGCAGCCGCAGGAAAAGAAGTCCAAGCACGCCCGCACGCACTGGGACATGCTGCTGGAGCGGCGCAGTGTGGACGACCTCGAAGAGGTCCTGGCCGAGCGCCTGGAGCTTCTGCGCGCCCGTCGCCGTGAGGAGCAAGAGCACATGCAGCAGGCCATGAGCGAGGAACGCCGGAGCGCCTGACAGCGCCACCGCACGGCGAGGGCCGGGCCGCCCCGACAGCGCGCCCCGGCCCTTGGAAGAGGTTCCCTCCGCCGCCCGGCCTCTCGTTGCCGCTGTATCGGTCTCGGTGGCCGAATCCGCCCACAGCGGGAACGGCTCGCTCCTTAGGGCAGCACGAACTCCGTGGTCAGGCCAAGGGTTCGGTGACTTTGTGCACCAAGTCGGCCACGGAACCGCGCACGGCGGTGGGCCGGTAGGGGAACAGCTCGGCGGTCTCGGCTCCGGAGATGCCGCTGAGCACAAGGACGGTCTGGAGGCCGGCCTCAAGACCAGAGCGCACGTCGGTATCCATGCGGTCGCCGATCATGACCGTATTCTCCGAATGCGCCCCGAGCGCGCGCAGCGCCGAACGCATCATCAGCGGGTTGGGTTTGCCCACATAGTAGGGCGCACGGCCGGTGGCTTTCTGGATCAGGGCAGCGACCGCGCCCGTAGCCGGCAGTGACCCTTCCCGGCTGGGACCTTTCTCGTCAGGGTTGGTCGCAATGAAGCGGGCGCCGTTTTCCACGAGCCGGATCGCGCGCGTGATCGCCTCGAAGCTGTAGGTACGGGTCTCGCCGAGTACGACATAGTCGGGGTCGCGGTCGGTGAGCACGTAGCCGATGTTGTGCAGCGCCGTGGTCAGCCCGGACTCGCCCACCACGTGGGCCGAGCCGTTGGGCCGCTGCTGGTCGAGGAACTGCGCGGTGGCCAGCGCTGACGTCCAGATCGACGTCTCGGGGATGTCCAATCCGGTACGCAGCAACCGGGCCCGCAGGTCGCGAGGCGTGTAGATGGAATTGTTGGTCAACACCATAAAGGGGACATGGTTGGCCCGCAGATCGTCGATGAAGGCGTCGGCGCCGGGGACGAGGTGCTCCTCGCGTACGAGCACGCCGTCCATGTCCATCAGGTAGTTCCAGCCGGTCTCACTCATCACATCCACGATTGTCTCCCGCCGGGAGGAGTGCCCGCGACGTCTGGCTGTCGCTCGGCTATAGGCGAGACGGTACGACACGCCCCTAGACGCCGCTGGATCGCACGGTGCGCCCCGGTGGTTGTTCCCCCGATTCACGGGTAGTCGCGTCGACGTGCCCGCGTCCGGCGGCGATCACCGGCCAGTAGTGACCTCCCGGGCGAGGCGCGGTCGCGAACGCATCCACGGCTGTGGCGGTCGAAGGAGGGCATCTGTCATGGCGCATGATTTTCCGCCCCCGGAGGGGTCCGGCCCCGGCTCCTTCGAGGAATTCCTGTCGCGGTTCTTCGGCGCCGGCGGGTCGCGACACGTGCGCCGCGTCAACATTTCCCAGCTCATGGATGAGCAGGCCCGCACCGTCATCCAAGACGCCATCAGTCGCGCGGCCCAGGCGGGCGGGATCGACCTCGACGCCGAACACATTTTGTGGGCGCTGCTGCGCTACGAGCCGACGCGGGCGCTGGTGGCGCGCGCTGGAGCCGCCCCCGACCGGCTGGCCCAGACCACGGAGTCGGCCGCGGGGCAGGGGCACCGTTCGGCCCCGGGGATGCCGGCGGTGACCCCAGCGGCCAAACGCACGCTGCTGGACTCCCATCAGATCGCCCGGGCGTTGGGGCAGACCTACATCGCCCCCGAACACCTGCTGTTCGCGCTGGCGGTGAACAACGAATCGCCGGTGGGACGGCTGCTGGCCGAGGAGGGGGTCACGCCGCAGTCGCTGCGCGCCGCCGCCGGCGCCGCCCCCAGCGAAGAGCGCGGACGCGGCGGCGGAGGACAGGTGAGCGCTCGCAGTGCGACGCCGAACCTGGACGAGTACGGCATCGACATGACCGCCCTGGCCCGCGCCGGAGAGCTGGACCCGGTCGTGGGGCGCGAGGAGGAGGTCGAACAGACCCTGGAGGTGCTGGCTCGGCGGCGCAAGAACAACCCTGCGCTCATGGGCGATCCCGGGGTCGGCAAGACCGCGATCGTCGAGGGTATCGCTCAGCGCATCGCCGCCGACGACGTGCCCGAAACGTTGCGGGGGCGGCGCCTGGTCCAACTCGACTTGGGCGGAGTGGTGGCCGGGACCCGCTACCGGGGCGACTTCGAAGAGCGGCTCAAGGGACTCATCGACGAGATCCGCGCCGACGCCGATACCCTGCTGATCTTCATCGACGAGCTGCACACCATCGTCGGCGCCGGCGCGGCCGAGGGCGCGGTGAGTGCGGGCAACATGTTCAAGCCCGCGCTGGCGCGCGGCGAGCTGCACATCATCGGCGCGACCACGATCGATGAGTACCGACAAAACATCGAAAAGGACGCCGCTTTGGAACGGCGCTTCCAGCCCATCCTCGTCAGCGAACCCAGCGTCGGCGACACGGTGGATATCCTGCGGGGCCTGCGCGACCGTTACGAGGCCCACCATCAGGTGCGGTTCAGCGACGAGAGTCTGGTGGCCGCGGCTGAGCTGGCTGACCGTTACATCACCGAGCGGTTCCTGCCCGACAAGGCGATCGATCTGATCGACCAGGCGGGCGCGCGGGTGCGGTTGCGGGTCAAGACTCCCAGCGTTGACCTACAGGAGCTGGAGCAAGAGCTGCGCGATCTGCAAAGCCGCAAGGATCGGGCGGTCGAGCAGGAAGAGTACGAGCGCGCTTCGGAACTGCGCGACGAGATTAACCGCACCAAGGAGGCCATCGGCCAGGCGCGCGCCAGTGGCCCCACCGACGTGCCGGAGGTGACCGTGGTCGACATCGCCGAGGTGGTCTCGCGCATCACCGCCATCCCTGTCACGCAGCTCACCCAGGAGGAACGCGAGCGGCTGGTGCGTTTGGAGGAGGTGTTGCACGCCCGAGTGGTGGGCCAGGATCAGGCGGTGACCGCGGTCTCGGAGGCAATCCGCCGTTCCCGGGCGGGGTTGGCCGACCCGGATCGTCCCATCGGCAGTTTCCTGTTCCTGGGGCCCACTGGGGTTGGCAAGACCGAGTTGGCGCGTGCCCTGGCCGAGGCGCTGTTCGGCTCCGCCGAGCGCATGGTCCGGTTCGATATGAGCGAGTTCCAGGAGCGCCACACCGCCAGCCGGCTCGTCGGGGCGCCGCCGGGCTATGTGGGCTATGAGGAGTCGGGGCAGCTCACCGAGGCGATCCGGCGCCGCCCTTACGCGGTGCTGCTGTTGGACGAGGTCGAGAAGGCCCACGCCGATGTGTTCAACCTGCTGCTGCAACTGCTCGACGACGGGCGGCTCACCGACGGCCAAGGCCGCACGGTCGACTTCCGCAACGTCGTGGTGATCATGACGAGCAACCTCGCCTCAGAGGTGATCGCCAAGGGAAGCTCCATCGGGTTCACCGGCGACGGCGCCGCCCACAGCGACGTGCAGGAACGGGTGATGCGCCGGCTGCGCGAAGAGTTCCGTCCCGAGTTCCTTAACCGCATCGACGAGGTCATCGTGTTCGGCCAGCTCACTGCCGCGCAACTGCACCAGGTGACGCGGCTGCTGCTGGGCGAGACCGAACGGCGGCTGCACGCCCAAAACATCGGCGTGACCTTCGACGAGGAGGCGGTGGCCTGGCTGGCTGAACGCGGCCACCAGCCCGAGTTCGGGGCCCGGCCGCTGGCGCGCACGATCCGCCGCGAGGTGGACAACCGGCTCTCGCGGCTGCTGTTGGACGGCGACATCGCGCCCGGCGATCACGTCACCGTGAGCGTGGGTGAAAGGGGACTGGCGTTTACCACGGGGGCGGCGGAGCACGAGGGGGACACAGCGTAGCCCTAACCGGCGCGGCTCTCCCCTGCCCGCTGGCCGCTTCCCGCAGCAGGCGGGCGGGGGTGGCTCACTTTTCGGTGCTGTCGTCGTGGATGACGCGCCCCTGCACGACCTGGGAGCCGTCCGAGGGGGCGTTGGGCCACGGCCGAGTACGCGGGTAGCCGTTGAGAGTGACGAGGTCGGCGTTGGCGCGCATGCGCTCGACGCGGCGCTTGGCCCAGGCCGAGAACAGCCAGCGCAACGCTGGACGGGTGAAGGGCAACGCCAACACCAAGCCAACAGCGGCGGTGACGAAGCCGGGAATGGCCAGCAGGATGCCGCCGACGAAAAGCATGAGCGTGTCGAGGACACCGCCTGCGGGTGGAGTGCCCGTGCGGATGGCCTCTTCGGCGTCTCGGTAGGCGCGCGTTCCGGCGTGGCGGACCACCAACGCGCCGCCAAGGCTGGCGGCGAACAGGGCAGCGATGGTCACACCCGCCCCGATCTGCTGGCCGATGACGATCATCAGCCAGATCTCCAGGAACGGTAGCGCCAAGAGCGCCATCGCGATGAGCAGCGGCATGGGCACCATCCCCTAAACAGCTTCGATGTCCCACCAGTGGTAACGACACCAGGCACGGTTTCGTTCCCCGATTCTGGTCTACCCGCACCGGCTGTAGGGAACCGCCACGGTGGCGAGCCGCCCACGCGCCGGGGGAGCGCCGAGGCGGTAGCCTGCCCGGGTCGCGTTGAGGTTCTGCTAGCGGGAAGGCCCCGATGCCCCACATCGATGCCCGAGCCGACGAGGATGACCTGTGGCCCACCGATGCCGAGGGGGCCGAGCGGGTGCAGCAACGCCTGGCTGAGCGGGTGCGCGTCGAAACGTTGCCGGCGGCACAGGTGAGCCTCGTGGCCGGGGTGGACGTCAGCTACGCGGCCGACGACAGCGCCCTGGTGGCGGCGGTGACGGTCCTGGATACCGCTTCACTGCGGCTCGTGGAGGCGCAGGTGGAGGTGGCACGGCCGCGGTTTCCCTACGTCCCCGGTCTGCTGGCGTTTCGGGAAGTGCCGCCGTTGCTGAAGGCACTGGAACGCCTGGAGTGCGAGCCCGACGTTTACCTGTGCGACGGTTTCGGGCTGGCACATCCGCGCCGGTTCGGGCTCGCCTGCCACCTGGGAGTGCTGCTGGAGCGCCCAACATTGGGGGTGGCCAAGTCGGCGTTCGTGGGCAGGGCCACCGATCCCGGCGCCGAGCGTGGTGCGGCTACGGATCTGGTCGACGACGGCGAGGTGATCGGGCGGGTACTGCGCACCCGCACCGGCGTCAAACCCGTCTACGTCTCTACCGGGCACCGGGTGGATCTGGCGGGCGCGTGCGATCTGGTGCTCCGGCTGTGTCCGCGCTACCGCCTCCCCGAGCCGATCCGTCACGCCGACCAACTCTCTCGGGCCCGGCTCGCCGAGCGCTAGCGGCAGCGCGCATGAGGCGTCGGGCTCGGCGCAGCGGCACCTGTCCGCGGGCTCCGCCCACCACCTCAGTACGCCCCTGACCAGGCAAAGTTATCAAAATGAGATGCGAATTATGGTTTACACCATTAGAGTGTGAGGGGTGGGTCATATCCACTTCAAGCAACACAGCCGAAACTACCCCGGAGGCACCCCCATGTGCCCGCACGAACCTGAATGTCCGTCATTCGGTGACCTCGACCGCGAAGCGGCCCGCGTGGTCGCCAGCCACCCCGAACAGGGCTGGAGCTTGCTGTGCAACGGCGTCGTCGTCTTCGACGACACCGGTGAACTCCTCCCCAACGGGGGTGTCATCGCACCCCATCGCCCCACCGACATCCCTGTAGCCGCCTGAGGGGCGCTCCTACACACCCGAGCCGCCCGTGAACGGGCGCGCCCGGAAGAGCACTCTGTTCTCCGCGGCGCGAGCAGCCCGCAGCCCGTGCGGCCGAAACGGCTCACGTGCTCACCCCGGTAGGGCAGCCAGGAAAACCCGCACCCGCACCGCAACGTGCCGGCGAGCCGGTCAGCTTTGGCCGAAAGCGCCGAGCCACTCGACCACGGCGGCGGCCACCCCATGGGGATCTTTGGACAGGTCATGGCGCTCTCCCGGCCGCACGATCAGCCTCGTCACCTCGGCTTGGGCGGGGATTCCGAAGGGGTCGCGATCGCCGTTGACCACCAGCGTCGGAACCGCTGCGGCGCGCAGCTCATGGGCGCGGGAACGCTGCGGGTTACGCGGCGGGTGCAGCGGGAAGGCCAACGCCACCACCGCCACCGCGCCCACCTGGGCGGCCGTGCGACAGGCCACCCGCGCCCCGTTGCTACGCCCGCCCACCACCAGCGGCACGGCGGCGAAACGCTCCTGGGCGCACAGGTGCTCCACGACAGCCACCCACGCTTCGTCTTGGGCCGCGGTGGCCGAGCCCGGCATCGTGCGTCCGGCCACCCGGTAGGGCTGCGTGATACGCGCGACCGCACCTCCGGCCGCAACGACCGCCTCGCTCACGGCCGCGATGTCGACCGCCTCCACGCCCCCGCCGGCGCCATGGGTGATGGCCAGCAGCCAGCGGGCGGGGCTGCCGCCCTCGACGATGTCGGCCCATGCCACCCCACGGGGGGTGTCGATCTCCGTGCGCTCCATGACCCCACCCTAGCCAGGCTCTGTCATGTGGCGCGTGGCCTCAGGGCCGCGGCGAGCCGGCAACGGAGGTGACCCACTCGGCGACGACCTGCTGGGCGCTGGGCTCGCGCACGACACCGAAGTGCGAGACGCCGCCGACCGTGCGCACCGTGGCCTCGCTGTGGCGCGCGAAAAGCGGCTCGTAGGCTTCGGCCGTGAACGTCTCATCCTGCTCGCCGACGACGACCAACGTCTCGGCGGGAAGGCCGCTGATGTCGCTGTGGTAGTCGTCCCTGGGGTGCATCGACCTCTGGAGGCGGTAGCTGTAGCCCAGCGTCTCGGTACCGTCGCGGTAGGACTCGGGCATGTTGAACGATATGACGCGCTCGTGGTTGAAAGCGGTGATCCCCACGCTGTTGAGCATGCCAAGGCCGGCCATACGGGCCACGTTGACGTTGGTCCACTCACTGTCGCGGTAGGTGGCGGCGGTGTGGTGGATATAGGGCGCCAGCAGCACGTAGCCGTCGAAACGCGGTTTCGTGCCGTCGTTTCCAGCGAAACGAATCGCTGTTCCTCCGCCGCTGGAGTGGCCGCCCAACAGCAGCGCGGAAGGGTCGGTCGTGCGCCGCAAGAAATCCGCGAAATCGGCAATATCGTCTTCGAGTTGGCCGACGTGGGCGACGTCGCCCCTGTTCTCAGCGTGTGGCCCATGGCCGCGAAGGTCGGGAGTGTAGACCTCGGCGACACCGTTACGCGCCAGATAGCTCGCCAACGGAGCCAGATAGCTGCTGTGGTAGGCCGAGCCATGCAACAAAACGATCGCGATATCCGCGCTCGACGGATAATGCCGATACGGCAACTCCGCGTCGTCACGCGCGGAGTAATACTCCACCTCAGGTAGATTTTCCGCCGCCGTCAGCTCGTCAAAGCTCAAACTCTGCACGTCTCCGCGGGGCTCGTCGGTGGGAACCATCACCACCAGACAAAAAACGACGAGACAGAACACCAGAAGCGAACTGACAACGGAAATTCCAAAAGTTTTCCAGAATTTCTTCCCGAGAGCCCCCATAGGGGGACCCTAACATAGCCGCCCACGTCCACTCCGACCACCGTTCGCCCTAAAACCGAGCCTGCCACGACACTATGGCGACCTCGAAAAAATACGCCGGTACCACGTATTCGCGGGGAAAACACAACGTGGGAGAGGCGGCACGAAATGCGACCCTGCCGCACGTGGGGCACGGCCGGCGGCGAGCGGCCGCCCACCGCCCCCGCCGGCCGTGCCCCACGTGCCGAGGCGCGGCGAGGTCAGCGAGCGTAGGGCCACCCCTCGGGCAGCACGTGGGTGGCACTGCCGGCGGCACGACGCAGCCGATCGCGGAAGTCGTCGTAGAGGTCCCGGCCCCACACGTACTGGCCTGGCAGCAGCACCGCCTCCTCGAGTGCCTCGCGCAACTGCCCGCTGCGGTACTCCTCGGCGGCCAGCGGCGCGGCCAGCGTGGCATACATCCGACTCAGCGCCACGAACAGCTCACCGGTCAGCATCGGCGCACTGTCCTGGAGCACCGCCGCCTCCACATAGGGCTCCCACCACGACTGTTCCTCACCGCCCTCGACAACTTCCTCGGGATCGGGCTGCAAAAACCCACGGCGCAACCGGGCCCGCACCTCGGCGGCCACCTCGGCGGGCTGGTCAAGACCGCCCTCCCAGACCTCGGCGGCGCCGGTGGCATCGCCCCGCACGGCCAGCAGCCGGGCGAGGAGTTCGACGGCCGTAGCGGTGGTCGCAGCCGGCACAGCCGGCTGCGACTCGGGCTCGGTCTCGGCGTTGGCCTCAGCGACCACCGAACTGAACGCGCCGATCGCGTGCTCGACGTGGACCGCCCCGAGCAGCAGCCGCAGCCCCGCGTCGTCGCGCGCGGCCAACCCCTGCTGGATGACCTCCTCGGCGGTGGCGGACTCGCCCCGAGCCAACAACCGCTCGGCGTAGTCGCGCGCCGCCGCGGTCACTGCGGCCTCTGTTCCCGCGGCGCCCCCGGCCAGCGCCTGCTGCCAGTGCTCGCGCGCCCGTCCCGGCGCGGCCTGCTCCTCGGCCATCCGGGCCAAACCGTGGTGAGCCGCCGGCGTGTAGCGCTCGTTGCCCAGGTCGAGCACGCGCGACCACGCCTCCTCGGCGTGGCCGAGTTCCCCGGTGCTCTCGTAGGAGACGGCGAGATGGTAGGCGGCTCGGGCGGCGTACTCGGGGTGGGCGGTCTCGACGGCGAGGAGGTCGGCCCGGCGCGCGGCGTCGATCTCGCCCATGTCGTGGCGCACCACCGCCAACCCCAGGGCGGCTTGGGCCCGGTAGCGTTCGGGGGCGCCGGCGTCGACGACCTGCTCATAGACCTGGGCCGCACGGGTGAGGTGCCCGCTTTCGGCCAGGTCGCGCGCCTGGTCGCACAGGCTGGCGAAGTCGGGGGCGTCAAAGGCGTGGTCGTCGTGTGTCGCGGTCATGAGGGGGCCACTTTCCGAACAGGGAGGGGGACCGTCGCGCCTGTGCCGCCGGCCCCGCACGGGTGCCTTCCTTCGGAGGTTAGCCGGTGCGTTGTGCTGTGAGGGTGCGGCACCCCCTGGGGACGCGAAGCGTTAACCACACCCATCACCTTTACGATGTAGATTATTAAAGGGGTACACGGCGCCGGGCCGCCAACGGATCGAGAGCGCGACGAAACGGCTCGGCTCCGGGACGGAACCGGCCCAGAGCCGAGCCGCTGTACAGACCCGGCGCCGCCTAGTAGGCGTGGAAACCCTTGGTCTCCAGCCCGAACTCGAACGGCTCGGGGATGGAAATCTCAGCACCGAAGCGCAGACTCACCGAGTCCTGGTAGTCGTCACCCTTGGGGCCAGCGAAAACCGTTGTACGCTGCTGCAATGGATCGACCAGCAGATAGACGGCGATCCCCGCGGTTGCGTAGACCCGGCGCTTGTCCTCTCGGTCGCGTTGAGCGCTCCCCCGCGAGACCACTTCGGCTGCCAGCAACACGTCGTCTGGGAGGACCCAACTTTCCTCGGTTTCCAGAGCCCCTTCCGCTGCCAGGAAAAAATCCGGGATCACGCTTCTCCCGGAGTCCGGCATCCGGATCTCCAGTTGGGTCTCGTAGTCGATCCCCTCTGGCATATGGGGGGTGAACTGGCGCTGCAACTCGCGAACATTACGTCCGTGCAGCCCGATAGGGGTAGGCGACAAGATGATGGTCTCTCCGTCCAGGCTCTCGGCCCGCCAGCGCTTGCTCTCAGGAAGGCTGTCCAACATCGCGAACAGCTCCTTCGACTGCTCGGCGACGTCTTCGCGCGAGTGCTTGGAAGCGTCACCATCCCGCACTGGCTCAGGGGCGAGCATCGTCATCTGCGGCTCCTCACGTTCAGACACTGACCATCACCCCTTGTCATGAGCCGACGACAACTGGCCTGATTCCCTCATTCGACCCTACCGACCGGCAGCGACGCCGGCCTCCCGCACCGGAGGCGGCGTCGCCGATCGACCACGTCAACCACCAGCGCCCTACTCGCCGAAGGCCTCCGGCGGCGGGCAGGCGCACACCAGGTGGCGGTCGCCGTACGCCTGGTCGATGCGCCCCACCGGCGACCAGTACTTGGTCAGCAGCAGACTGGACACCGGGTAACCGGCCTCGCTACGACTGTAGGAGTGCTTCCAGTCGTCGGCGGTCAGCGCCTCAGCCGTGTGGGGGGCATTGCGCAGCGGGTTGTCCTCGCGGTCGTAGGTGCCGTCGGCGACCCGGTCGATCTCGCCGCGGATAGCGATCATCGCCTCGATGAAACGGTCGATCTCGGCCAGGTCCTCACTCTCGGTGGGCTCGACCATGAGCGTGCCGGGCACCGGGAAGGACATGGTCGGCGCGTGCAGCCCGTAGTCGATGAGCCGCTTGGCGATGTCCTCGTTGCTGATACCAGTGCGCTTGGCCAGCTCGCGGATGTCGAGGATGCACTCGTGGGCCACCAGGCCGTGGGAGCCGGTGTAGAGCACCGGATAGTAGGGCGCCAGCCGGGTGGCGATGTAGTTGGCGTTAAGCACAGCCAACTCGGTGGCGTCGCGCAGCCCCTGCTCCCCCATCATGCGGATGTAGGCCCACGAGATCGGCAGGATGCCGGCGGAGCCGAAGGGCGCCGCCGCGACCGGCCCGACCCCGGTGTGGGGGCCGGCCTCGGGCTGGCTGGGGTGGTTGGGCAAAAAGCCCGCCAGGTGGGCGCGCGCCGCGACCGGCCCCACGCCGGGTCCCCCGCCACCGTGCGGGATGCAAAACGTCTTGTGCAGGTTGAGGTGGCTGACGTCGGCGCCGAACTCGCCGAGCTTGGCCCAGCCCAGCAGGGCGTTGAGGTTGGCCCCGTCGACGTAGACCTGACCTCCGGCGTCGTGGACCATCTGGCACACCTCGGTGATGGTGTCCTCGTAGACGCCGTTAGTGGAGGGGTAGGTGACCATGAGCGCGGCGAGGGTGTCGCGGTGCTGCTCGATCTTGGCGCGCAGGTCGTCGAGGTCGATGTCGCCGCCCTCGCCGGTGGCGACAACGCGCACCCGCATGCCGGCCATGACCGCGCTGGCGGCGTTGGTGCCGTGGGCCGAGCCAGGGATGAGGCACACGTCGCGCTGGTCGTCGCCGCGGTCGCGGTGGTAGCCGCGGATCGCCAGCAGCCCGGACAGCTCGCCCTGCGAGCCGGCGTTGGGTTGCAGTGACACCGCATCGTAGCCGGTGAGTTCGGCCAGCCAGGTCTCCAGTTCGCGGATGAGCGCAACCGTCCCGTTGGCCTGGTCCAGCGGGGCGAAGGGGTGCAGGTCGGCGAACTCGGGCCAGGTGATGGGCTCCATTTCGGCGGTGGCGTTGAGCTTCATGGTGCACGAGCCCAGCGGGATCATCGTGCGGTCCAGCGCCAAGTCGACGTCGGCCAGCCGGCGCATGTAGCGCAGCAGCGAGGTCTCGCTGCGGTGGGAGGTGAACACGGGGTGAGTGAGGTAGTCGACCTGGCGGCGCAGCACCTCAGGCAGCGCCGAGCCAGCCGCCGGCTCTTCGGTGGGCTCGGCAGAGCCACCGAAAGCCCGCAGGACCAGGCCAATGTGCTCGCGGGTGGTCGTTTCGTCGCAGGAGATGCCGACGGTGTCGTCGTCGACCCGCAGCAGATTCACCCCCAACGAGCGGGCCGCCTCGACACAGGCGGCGGCGCGCCCGGGCACCCGCACGCGCACCGTGTCGAAAAAGGTGTCACTGACGGTGGACAGGCCCAGGGAGCGCAGCCCTTGAGCCAGCGCAGTGGCGTGGCCGTGGACACGCTCGGCGATGGCGCGCAGGCCGTAGGGCCCATGGTAGACCGCGTACATGCCGGCCATCACGGCCAGCAGCACCTGGGCGGTGCAGATGTTACTGGTGGCCTTCTCGCGGCGGATGTGCTGTTCCCGGGTTTGCAGGGCGAGCCGGTAGGCGGGACGGCCCGCGCTGTCGACCGACACTCCCACCAAACGGCCGGGAAGTTGGCGTTGCAGCCCCTCGCGCACGGCCATGTAGCCGGCATGGGGGCCACCGAAGCCCATGGGCACGCCGAAGCGCTGCGTGGAGCCCACCGCGATGTCGGCACCCAGGTCGCCGGGGCTGCGCAGCATCGTCAACCCCAGGATGTCGGCGGCGACGATGGCCAAAGCACCGTGCTGGTGCGCCTGCTCGATGGCGGGACTCGGGTCGCGCACGGCTCCGCTGGCGCCGGGGTACTGCATCAGCACGCCGAAGATGTCGCCCTCGGGGAGACCCTCGCTGAGGTCGGCGACGACGATGTCGATACCGAGCGGCTCGGCGCGGGTGCGCAGGACGGCCAGTGTTTGGGGGAAGACGTCGGCGTCGACGAGGAAGGTGGTGCTGTTGCTCTTGACGGAGCGGCGGGCCAGGGTCATAGCCTCTGCTGCGGCGGTGGCCTCATCCAGCAGCGAAGAGCCGGAGACGGCCAGGCCGGTCAGGTCGGAGACCATGGTCTGGAAGTTGAGGAGCGCCTCAAGGCGGCCTTGGGAGATCTCGGGCTGGTAGGGGGTGTAGGCGGTGTACCAGGCCGGGTTTTCCAAAATGTTGCGCAGGATGACCGGCGGGGTCACGGTGTTGTAGTAGCCCTGACCGATCATCGAGGTGAGAACGGTATTACGGCCAGCGAGCGCACGCAATTGCGCCAGCGTCTCCGTCTCGCTAGCAGCCTCAGGAAGGTGCAGCGATGCCGTGCCCTCGGGACGGATGCTCTCGGGAACGGCGGCAGCCATCAGCTCAGCCGTGGTGCCGTAGCCCACGGTCTTGAGCATCTCGGTGCGTTCGGCAGGGCCGGGGCCGATGTGACGGTCAGCGAAGTCGACCGCTGGAGTCGTCTCCGGCGGAGACGCCGGTGTCGTTGTCTGATCGGGCATGGAGACCTCCTGGTCGCTGAGCCGGTATCCCGGCTGCTTCTCCCTGGTCTCCCCCTCTGTCGCGCACGACGGCGGCGCCGCAGGCGGATGCCGCCCGCTACTCCAGAGTGCCTCTCCACACGGTCCTTTTGCCTGAGAGGTTACTGGGGAGGTTTGCCCCGTCGGCGCCCCGTGAGGGGTCTCTCCCGTGTGGATCAACGGCTCGCTATCGGTCCTTTTTGTTGGGAACACCAGACATACCCGAATTGACAGCCATCATCCAGGCATCTGACATGAAAGTGTCAGGCTCCTCGCATGTTCCCTGTGCTCTCTTCGCACGGTACTCGGTGCCGGGAAACCCGCGCGCATGCGGGCTGCCCTGGAAGAGCTGAGCTGGGCTAGAGCCGCCACAGTGGCGCGGGAAGCAGGTTTTGCGCCACGCCCGACACGGGGGTGAGACAAGGAACACGACCGGCGGTGTGGGGCAGTGGGCGCGCCCGATGGGGTGAGCACGGCCGGGCCGGTCGCTGCGGGGCATCGCAGCGGCGAGAAGCTCCTTACCCCGTCTTGCGCTCGCGGCGACGCCGCGCTAGCTCGTCGGCCGGATGAGGCTCACTCGACAGTGACGATTGCGGAACATCCTCACTGGGGACATCGGCGAGTGAACCTTCAAGCTCGCGCCAGACGTGGCCCAAGGCGATGCCGAACACGCCCTGACCGCCTTGCATCAGGTCAACGACCTCCTCAGAGGACGTGCACTCGTAGACGCTGACTCCGTCGCTCATCAGGGTGATCTGGGCGAGATCAGCGGTTTGTCGCTGCCGTAGGTGGTCGACAGCCGTGCGGATCTGCTGGAGGGATATGCCGGTGTCGAGTAACCGTTTGACGACTTTGAGGATCAGGATGTCACCGAAACTGTAGAGGCGCTGCTCACCAGCGCCCTCACCGGCGGTGACACTGGGCTCTACCAATCCGGTCCGCGCCCAGTAGTCGAGCTGCCGGTAGGTGATCTCGGCCGCCGCACACGCCGTGGGGCTCCGATAACCGACATCCATAGGCAGCGCCACCACGTCCTCTTCACACAGCAGGCCCTGCTCTCCAGCTCGCCGTATCGCCCATCGCCTGTGGTCGGAGGCTTGCTGCTTGCCGCTGGTAACCGCCACGCCGAACCTCCGGCTTCTCGACCCGCGGCGGTGTGACTAGGGGAGATGAGGGCACCGCGGGTTTGTTCGACAAAGACGGTAAGACCGCGGGATGTACAGCGTCAACGACACCACGCGGCGCGTCGCGGAAGCTGTTCCCCTGCCATACGGCGTTGGCGTTACACATCTGGCACGTCGGCGGCCGACGCCCGCGCCGCGTCCGGCGCGCACGGGTGTCCTGGGCGGTACCGACTGCCGTCGGGACCCACCGGTCGGGCCCACGTCCTCGGCTCATGACGGCCATCCACGCTTGGGCGAAACCGCGCGTTGGATCGCGCTTGGAGCGCGTGCGGTTTCCATGGGTGTTTCCTACCACCGCAGCGGGCCGGTAATCGCGGACACACCACTCTTTTAGCTGGTCACGGCGGCACATCCATTGGGGGGTGGGACCGCGGGCGGGAGCAGCGTTTGCCCCGCCCGCGAGCGACCGCCGGTGCCGCGGGGGCGGAGCCCGGTTAGAGGCACGGCGAACAGCGCGCTCAGGTTCCCGGCCGCACAGCACAGCAGGGGCGGCCTGCCCCACCGGTTCGCGGCCCGGTGTAGCCCCGCCCGCCTGTTACAGCGCCGCGTAGTCGCGGGAAGGCACTGCGCACGTGGTGGCACCGTGGCAGGAGAAGTCGGCCATGGGCGACCGCCTAGGTAGCCCTGGGCTGGCGCACCGGCCGGAAACCCCCGGAAAGCGTGGCCATGGGCGGCACCGGATGCGCCACCCATGGCCACGGTCTCGGTCTCAGGTGGTACGCCCGAAATCCTCGGGCGAGATGTTGTTCAGGAACTCCCTGAACTTCTCGACCTCGTCTTCCTGCTCGTCGGGGATGGGCACCCCGGCCTCGTCGACGACGTCCTCACGCGCGTAGATCGGGGCCCCGGTGCGCAAGGCGAGAGCGATGGAATCGGACGGCCGGGCACTGACTTCAATGCCGTTGGAGAACACCAACTCGGCGTAGAAGATGCCATCGTTGATCGCGGTGATGTTGACAGTGCTCAGGGTTGCGTCGAGCGCGTCGAGGACATCTCGGAAAAGATCGTGTGTAAGCGGCCGGGCAGGGATCACCCCCTGCTGGGCCAAGGCGATGGCCGTGGCCTCGACAGCGCCGATCCAGATGGGGAGGTAGCGCTCCCCATCAGCCTCTTTGAGCAGGACAATCGGCTGATTCGAGGGCATCTCGACCCGGACGCCGATAACCTCCATATGCTTCACTGCGGCTCCGTCCCACGACTCGTCGTGCCGGAGGGGCACTCGCCATGCTGTGCTCTGCTCCCTCTCTCACGGTACACCGCCCAGGTGCGATGGTGTCGAAGGAGGAGTCGACTCCCGTTCCGCGAAAAAACGTTGAAATTGCCCAAAACTTTTCACAATCGGACATGGGAGGTCTGTCCCGTCTTGCGCCATCGGTGGCGGTCTTCCCTACAAAGCTCTCCGGCACGGCCGCGGCGCAAACCTGCGCATAAGGACACCACCCTGTGACCGCGTCTCAGCCACGCCGTGGATTGGTCAGCAGTACCAGACGGAACTTACCGATCTGCACTTCGTCACCGCCGTGGAGCTCGGCTTCGTCGATGCGTTCCCGGTTGACGTAGGTACCGTTGAGGCTACCGACGTCGCGAACCCCAAAGGAGGAATCGCGCCGGAAGAACTCCACGTGACGGCGCGAAACCGTGACGTCGTCAAGGAAGATGTCGCTGTTGGGGTGGCGCCCGGCCGTCGTCAGATCGCTATCGAGCAGGAACCTGCTTCCGGCGTTAGGTCCGCGTTTGACCACGAGCAGGGCGGTACCGGCGGGCAGCGCTTCCACCGCCGTGGGATCGGCGGCGACGTCCTCGCCGCCCTCCGTCTCCGATTCGAGCGCCTGAATTCCGGAGATGGAGATCGTTGACGTGGTCTCGCCGACGGAGTCGCGGCGTTCGCGGGACTGCGGAGCCGCCTGTTGGGCCCCGCGGATAGGGGAACCACAGTTGGAGCAGAAACGGGCATCATCCGCAACGGCGTGACCGCACTGCGTGCAGTAAACGCTCGACATGGGTCGGCTCGGCCTCCTACCGCACGGGGCGGTGCTTGATTCGGCTGGTGGTCTTCATGTACACGGCGATCGGGGGAACCGGTCACCGCCGGTGGGGCCAGGAGCGGGAAGCGGTCGCCCGCCGGCCGGCTCCCGTCGGTTCTGACAACGTCTCATCTCCCCATAATCGGCCCCATCCCCCAGCCTTCGCCACCCGGGAATCCTTGCGATCGCGAGGTGGTAGGCGTTGGGGGAACACTCGACTCTAAACCATATCGATGTGATAGCGACGTCCGCGCAATCACGCCCCGCCGCCGGTGCCCATCTGCACCGCTACCCCGATAGCACATACGCCTGTGGGGCGCCCGCGGGCGCCCCACAGGGTGTTACCAGGTTGTGCGGCGCGGTCGAGGTTTCGCCGGGGGAGGTCAGCCCTCCGCGCGCTCGACCACGGCGGCCCACTCCTCCAGCAACCGCTGCGCGGTGTCGGAGTCGGGACCTTCCGCCCAAAGATGGGTGACCGCCTCGGAGGTATCGGGCAGCACGAGGGCCCAACCGCCCGACGGCTCCATGACGCGCACGCCATCGGTGGTGTCGATATCGCGCCCCTCAGCGGCCTCCACAACCTCACGCATGACGCTGCCCTTGACCGCCCATGGGGTGGGCACCGAGCGACGCAGCAGATGCGCTTCAGGGATGCGGTTGTCGATCTGGCTCAACGACAGTTTCGTCCGTGCCACGAGCCCCAGCAGGCGCACGAACGCGGCGATAGCGTCGCTAGTGCGGGAGAACTCCGGCAAAACGAAGCCACCACGCCCGTCAGCGGCGAAGATGATGTCTTCGGCCATGGCCGCCTTAGTCAGCTCGTCAGTGGCTGTGGGCGTCCACTGCACCTCCACGCCGTGGAAGTTGGCCACCTGCTCGGCCACCCGCGTCGTGGTCACCGGCAGCGCCACCCGCCCGGTGCGGCGCTCGGCGGCGATGAGGTCGAGCACCACCAGCAGGGCCCGCTCGTTGTCGACGAGCTCTCCGTTTTCGTCCACGATGGACAGCCGCTCGGCCACCGGATCGAACCGCACCCCGAAGTCGGCGCGCGAGGACGACACCAACTCCCCCAGCCGTTGCAGGTCGCGCATCTGCTTGGCGAGGGTGTCGGTGGGGGAAGCCTCGTCGAGGCGGCCGTTGACCGTGAGGACATCAGCCCCGATCCGGCCCAACAGCGCGGGCAGGATCAGCGAACCGGTCCCTCCGGCACAGTCGACTACGACCTTGAGACCACTCTCGGCGACACTGGAGGTGTCGATGCGTTTAAGCAGATCGTGGGCGTAATTCTCGATACCGCGGGAGGGGAAGGACAGTTCGGCGATCTCGCCGGGGAAGGCGCGGCGGAACTCGGCGCGGGAGAAAACGCGCTCCAGCTTGCGCTGGGCCGCCGGCGAGAGGTCGGCTCCCCGCTCATCCAGGAAGACGATGTCGACCGACTGGGGATCTCCCGGCGATGTCCGCAGCGCGATCCCGCCGCCCACGCCGCTTTGTGAGGTGTGGAAGCGCGCCACCGGCAGGGGCACGGCCTCCAGGTCCTGCACATCGATGGCGCTGGCGGTGAGAGCGCTGATAACGGCCCGCTTGAGGGTGCGCGCCGCCCGGGAGGCGTCGCGCGAGGTGCCCACGACCGTGCCCTTCTTGAGGGTGGTGGCGTAGGCGCTGGCCAGCCGCACCGCCAGTTCCGGGGTGATCTCCACGTTGATCAGCCCCGACACGCCTCTGGGGCCGAACAGCGAGCGCTGCCCGCGCGACTCCCAGATGACGTTGGTGTTGACGACCGCTCCGGCCTCGATGGTTTTGAACGGGTAGACCTTGATGTCGTTGGCGAGGTAGGCCTCGGACTCGATGACGCTTTCCTCGCCGACGACCGTGCCCTCTTCGATCCGGGCGCGCGACATCACGTCGGTGTTCTTACCGATCACACAACCGCGCAGGTTGGTGCTGGAACCGATGTAGACGTTGTCGTGGATCACGGCCCGGTGCAAGAAAGCGTCGGAGCGGACCACGACGTTGCTGCCGAGCACGGTGAACTCGCGCAGCTCCGCCCCGGCCTCGACCTTGGCGTAGTCGCCGATGAACAGCGGACCCCGCAAGATGGCCTCGGGGTCGACCTCGGCGCCTTCGGCCACCCACACGCCCGGTGACATCTCGAAGCCGTCGATCTCAGCGTCGATCTTGCCCGAGAGCACGTCGGCTTGGGCGCGCAAGTAGCTCTCGTGGGTACCGACGTCCTCCCAGTAGCCGTCGGCGACGTAACCGTAGAGGGGAGCCCCTTCCTTGAGCAACTCGGGGAAGACGTCGCCGGACCAGTCGACGACCTCGTTCTCGGCCACCCGCTCCAAGACGTCGGGCTCCATGATGTAGATGCCGGTGTTGACGGTGTCGGAGAAGACTTGACCCCAGGTGGGTTTCTCCAGAAAGCGCTGGATGCGCCCGTTGTCATCAACAATGATGATGCCGAACTCCAGCGGGTTGGCTACCCGCTTGAGCCCGATCGTCACTTTGGCACCATTCTCCCGGTGGAACCGCACCATGTCGGTGAGGTCGATATCGGTGAGCGCATCGCCGGATATGACGATGAAGGGTTCGCCCTTGAGATGGTGTTCGGCGTTCTTGACACTGCCGGCTGTACCGAGCGGGACCTCTTCGGCGACGTAGTGCAGGTTCATGCCGAGTTCCTCACCATCACCGAAATAGTTTCGGATCATTGTGGCGAGGAATTGCACGGTCACGACCGTGTCGTCGAAGCCGTGCCGCTTAAGAAGTCGCAGCACATGCTCCATGATTGGCCGATTGACCACCGGCAACAGTGGTTTGGGCTGGTTCGCCGTCATTGGACGCAGTCGGGTGCCCGCTCCTCCGGCCATCAGGACTGCTTTCATCTGGGCCACCCCCAGGCCCCGGTTCTCGCTCGGCGAAACGCCCTTAGGCGTGGTCTCATGGTGGGGATGTCGCTCCCTTCCTGTCACTGGAGGTAGGACCGGATCTTCCGGTGCGGCGCCCCTGGGGGTCCTTGCCCACCCGGTCTTTGTCAAGCGCCGTGGGATCTTCTGCCGTTGCCGCCGAGCGCCTCACGGACGAAGAACTCGCCGCGGTGGTGCGATCGGCGTGTCGGGATTGCCTGATCAGACGCAACCCCTGAACTGCATACAGCAATCCGGCCCACCAGTAGATAGCCGTTCCCCAGATGGCGAAAGCCCAACCTACGACTTGTGCCACATTGCCGACTATTCCCCCATATCCGGCTAGGAATAGCAGGGGGAAAGAGTAGAGCAGGCACGTCGTGGCGACTTTGCCCGCGAAATTGACTGGTAGTGGCCCGTAACCGTAATGGCGCAGAATGGGCAGAGCGAGCGCGATCAGCGCATCACGCAGGACCAACAACGCCATGAGCCACCACGGGATCATGTCTCGCACGAGGAGGCCAAGCAGCGCGGCGAAGATGTAGAGCCGGTCCGCCAGTGGATCGAGCAGCATGCCGATACGGCTCGTCTGGTTCCAGGCGCGCGCGATCTTGCCGTCGAGCCAGTCGGACAGGCCGGCGAAGGCTAGGACGGCCAACGCCCACCAGTCGGCCTGTGGCACAAGAACCAGCCACAGGAACAACGGGACCCCGAGCAGGCGCAGGACACTCAGCAAGTTCGGGATTGTCCAGATGCGGTTACCTGCGGAGTCATCCCCTTTCGCTTGGATCGCCACCCCACCTCCCTGTGCCCGTTGTCGAGCCTACCCACTGCAACGCCAACGCGGGGGTAAGGATGGCGCGTGTTTTTTGCTGCCCCAAAACCTGACAGGCGGGACGATTTCCCACGGCAGCCTAGTCGGGGTGGGCACTGACCACCTGTCGAGGTCGGCGTGCCGCGCCGTAGCCAGCGGGGGGAGGCGGTCGGCTAGGAGTGGGACGCGCCGGCCTTGTTCGCGGCGGAGACGAGAGCGGTGAAGAGGCTGCGATCCTGCCCCTCCTCCGGGTGCCACTGGATACCTAGGCCAAAGGGGTGGCCGGTGACCTCGACGGCCTCTACCGAGTTGTCCGCGGCCCAGGCCACGGGGCTCAGGCTGCTGCCCAAGCGGTTGAAGCCCTGGGTGTGGGATTCCCGGACCGTGGCCTGGTCGCCAAGAACCTCGCCGAGCCTGCTGGTGAGGCTGACCGAAAGGTCGGCGGTGGTGAGTTTGGCCGACTCCGAGGCGTGGCGCTCGTGCCCGACGGTCTCGGGCAGATACTGCACCAGCGAGCCCCCGGTGGCGACGTTGAGGACGTGGGCCCCTCGCGCGATCGCCAGGAAGGGCAGGCCGGCCTCGACGACCGCCTTGGCCAATGCGATCTCGAAGCGGTCGCGGCGCGCATCGGGCGTGGTGGTGCGCGCATGGGACGACTCGTTGTACAGCGCGGGATCGAGATGGGGGCCGTCGCTGAAGATGATGCCGTCGAAACGCGCCACGAGATCGGGCACCGAACTGGGGTGGGTGGGAGCGAGGATCGCTGGGAGTCCGCCGGCGCGGTCGACTTCGCGCAGGTAGGAGCTGGCCAGGACCGCGGCCTCGCGTACCGACATGGCCCAACGGGCGGGTTCGAGGTAGCTCGTGATCCCGATGAGTGGTGGGGGCATGCGTCCTCCTCGTGTTCCGGCGAGTGCGAGGCCCGGAAGACGGCGGACCCTATCGCGCCATCGGACACGATGAGCGGTTCATGCGTGTCGCCGTTGCTGAGCCGCTAGCGACATTAACAACAGTTCGGACTACTTGTCGCATTACGCGCCACTCGTCCGATAAGGGAGGTCAACAGCACCGTGACGGCAGGTCCAACCGTGGCCTGCGGACACGGTGTGACTTCCTGGGCCACCCCCTGGCATCGTCGCAGGAGAGCACGGAAAGGCACGGCACGACACCGATCGCGCTCAAGCGCGGGAATACCGCTCCCGCCTCTCCGTCACCTCCTCTTCGTTAGGAAAAGTCCGCATTTTCTGGAATCGGTTGTTGACTGGCTGTGAGGCTGCCAGACTTCAGCGGACGAAGATCCTGAGTGTGAGCTGAGAGATCTAGTGCGCACGGCACTGCGTTCGATCGGCACGCCTACGGGGAGGAGTGGCGGTCTGGCCGCCAAGCGATCCGAGGGGGACGAGCCCGTTCATGCCGTTGAACTCACGCCTCATCGAAGAGACCTTCGCCTACATCGACAACGATCGGGAGCGGGCGATCGGTTACTTCTACGGCCGGCTTTTCGCCGCCAACCCCGGGGTGAGGTCGATGTTCCCACCAGCGATGGATGTCCAACGCGACCGGCTGTTCACGGCTTTGACCGCGATCGTGCGCAATCTGGACAACGCCGAAACGCTGAATTCGTTTCTGAGCCACCTGGGGCGCGACCACCGCAAGTTCGGGGTGGAGCCGCACCACTACGAGGCTGTGGGCTCGGCGCTAGTGGCTACGCTACGCCGCTTCGCCGCCCCGGCGTGGAGCCAGGAGGCCGAGCGGGCATGGCTGGCGGCCTACCAGTTGGCCGCGCGCATGATGATCGAGGCCGCTGAGGAGCACTCGGCGTGGGCGCCACCGTGGTGGCACGCCGATGTCATCGGGCTCGAACGCCCGCAGCGCCACCTGGCACGGCTGACGCTGCGGCCCAACCAGGGGTACAGCTACCTGCCGGGCCAGTACCTGATGCTGCAAGCGGCCCGCTGGCCACGGGTGTGGCGCCCCTATTCCATCGCCAACGCCCCCCAAAGCGACAACCTGCTGCATCTGCTGGTACGCGCCGTGCCGGGCGGTTGGGTCAGCGGCGCGCTAGTCCACCACACGCGGCTGGGTGACAGCGTGCTGCTAGGCCCGCCGTTGGGATCGATGGTCTTGGACGCCGCCTCCGATCGGCCGCTGGTGTGCGTGGCGGGGGGCACGGGCATCGCGCCGCTCAAGGCGATCATCGAGCAGGTCGCGAGCCTGCCTCGCCGCCGTCCGGTGACGCTGTTCTACGGGGCTGCTCACAGCGGCGACCTCACCGAAAAGCCCACTCTTGACCGACTCCAAAGCGCCAACCCGTGGCTGCGGGTGGTCTCGGTGCTGGAGTCGACGGCTGCGACCGACTCCTCCCCCGGTGCCGCGGCGCTCTCCGGCGACGTGCGGTGTGGCCGGGTTCCCGACGCGATCGCCGCTTTCGGCCCATTCCACGAGCACGACGCCTACGTGTGCGGTCCCCCGGCGATGATGCGCAGCGCTATCACCCAACTGCGAGCCGCCGGGGTGCGGCGCTCGCGCATCTTCCACGATCTGCTCCCCGACGAAGACGGCGGCTACCTCCGTAGCGCCGAGGCCGACGAAGGGGCGGGCACGGGGTCTGCCCATGGCCGGTTGGACCGCTCCCCGCTGTGAGTCACAGGGCCGCCCCGGCGGCCTGGCGGCTTCTTTATTCTTGTTGAGCCGAAGGTGGGAAGGTACGGGCGACGGAAACCCTCCGTGCCCTCCTCATCCCCACCCCACACCGCGCCCAGGCCCCGCGGGAGACCGGGCCGCCCGCCACTTCACTGCGCGACGCCCAACTCGCGGGCGAGCGCGGCTAGGCGCTGCGCTCCGGTGGGCTCGGCCTGGGCCATAGCCAACTCCACCACTCCGTGGTCGGCGAAGCGCTCACGTACGGCCGTCAGCACCTCGGAATCGCCCTCGGGCGGGATCTGGTTGAGAATCACCGGGCCAAGGTGGAAACCGCCCTCGCGCAGGTGCTGCGCGGCGCGTTCGGTCTCGGCCAGGACCATACGCCGAGGGGTGAGCACGAGGCGCACCAGCGCGTCCTCGCGCAGCCGGCCGGCGGCGCTGCTGAGCCGGTGACGCCGCTCGTGCAGGCGTTGCAGGAGCGGATCGTCGGCGCTGGTGGCATCGGCGGCTCCGCCGGCACCGGCGGTCAGTGGTCCGGAGGCGCGGCGTTCGGCGGAGACGGCCCGCTCGCGCTGGCGGGCCAATCCCTGTACCCAGGGCGTGAGCAGACTGGGCAGGTCGAGCATGCGCAGCAGGTGGCCGGTGGGGGCGCTGTCGACGACCAAGCGATCCCAGTCGCCGGGCACTCGTTCGATGAGGTCGATCAGCCGGTCCGTTAACGCTGACTCGGCCATCCCGGGCCCGGCGGCGGCGTGGTGCAGTTGGCGGCGCACCGCCGGCATGACCTCGCGTGGCAGTGCCTCCTGGGCATCGTCGAGGATCGTGCGCACGCGGCGCTGCACTGTGGCTTCGGGGTCGGGCTGCACCCCCCACAACCGTTCGACCTCGGCGATGGGCTGCGGGCTGTCGCCCAGTGGGGTCGCGAAGGCGTCGCCGAGGGAGTGGGCGGGGTCGGTGGAGACGACCAGGGTCCGCAGCCCCGACCGGGCCAGGCCGAGGGCGTAGGCGGCGGCCAGCGTCGTCTTGCCCACCCCACCCTTGCCGCCGAGGATGGTGATGGCGGCCTGGCTCAACAGCACACTCCCGGGTCACCGAAGCTTTCCCGCCCCATGCGCTGGTGCCACTCGTGCAGGTCAGCGACCATATAGGGGATGGCGTCCAGCGTCTCATAGCCGACGGGGTTGGCCACGCCGAGCGTGTCGAGCAGCAGCAGGGCACGCAGCGTGTCCTGCTGGGTGCGGGCCTCCCGGCGCAGTTCGCGCTGCCACCGGGCCCGAAACCACGCCTCGTGGAACTCCTCGGCGTGGCGCCAGGCCCGGCGGAGCCGCTCCCAGAGCGGGCTGGGTGCCATCGACGTCAGGTCTCCTCGCTAGGGGCGTTTTCGGCCTGCTCGGTGGCGACGGCAGTGGTGCCGCGTCCGTGCCAGGCGCGGCGCATCGCCACGGCAGCTTCGACGATGAGCCACATCGCCAGCACGAAGATGATCACGTCGAGCGGAGCGAGTAGCCACTGGTCCTCCTGCACGAACTGCACGAGGTTGATGATCAGCGCCCAGGTGGTCATGACCAGTAGGAAGGCCAGCGGGATCAGCACGGCCAGCGGGTTGCGGCTGTTCTTGGTGACCCAGACCGCGACCACGGCCAGCGCCAGCCCGGCGGTGAGCTGGTTGGTGGTGCCAAAGAGCTGCCACAGGGTCCCGAAGGCGAAGTTACCCGGCATCATAGCCAACGCTAGGGGGACGACGACGGCGACGAGGGTGGCGGCGGTGATGTTGCGCGCCAGCGGTCGCAGTCGGACGATGTCGGCGATCTCCTGGACGATGTAGCGCTGCAACCGCACCCCGGTGTCCATGGTGGTGGCGGCGAAGCTGATGACGACGACCGCGGCGAAAACGGCGCCGACGGTGGTGGGGACGCCGAGGTTGGCGGCCAGCCCGGCGACACCGTTGACGAAGTTGCCCACGGCGCCGTCGGAGGCGGTGGCGAAGTCGGGGTAGAGGCCGTTCCACTCGGCGGTGGTGGCCACCACGCCCGCGGTGCAGGCCAGGATCGAGCACAGCGCGAGTGTGCCCTCGCCGACCGCGCCGAGGTAGCCGACGTAGCGGGCGTCGGTCTCGTTCTTGAGCTGTTTGGAGGTGGTGCCCGAGGAGACCAGGCTGTGGAAGCCCGAGATCGCGCCGCAGGCGATAGTCACGAACAGCAGCGGGAACCACGGCGGGGAGTCGGCGGGCACGTCGGCCACGGCCGGGGCCACGATCGTGTTCAGCCCCACGACCACGCCCAGCAGGATCACGGCCAGCGCCAGCAGCATCTGCTGTTGGTTGATGTAGTCGCGGGGTTGCAGCAGCATCCACACCGGCAGCCGCGAGGTCACGAAGGCGTAGGCGAAGATCAACACGATCCACACGGCGTTGGGGGTCACGCCCAGCGCGCTGGCGACCGGGTCGACGGTGATGGGCAGGCTCAGGCCCAGCGGGATGCAGGCGTAGACGATGAGCAGCGCGATGATCGAGGGCAGCAGGGCCGCGGTGCGCTTGCGGTAGATGTACTGTCCGACACCGATGGCCAGCGGGATCGTCACCAGCACCGGCAGGACCGCGCCGGGGTTGGCGATGAACAGGTTGGCGATGACCACGGCGAAGACCGCGTTGACCAGGGTGATCAAAAAGAAGATGATCAGCAGGAACAGCGTGCGGGCGCGGGTGCTGATGACCTCGCTGGCCAGCGTGCCGATGCTCTTGGCCTTGTGGCGCACCGAGACCACGATCGCGCCGAAGTCGTGCACACCGGCGGCGAAGACCGTGCCCAGGACGACCCACAGCAGCGCCGGGAGCCAGCCCCAAAAGACCGCGACGGCCGGCCCCACGATGGGCGCCGCCCCAGCGACCGAGATGAAGTGGTGGCTGAAGACGATGTGCTTGTTGGTGGGGACGAAGTCGATACCGTCCTCGTAGGCGTGCGCAGGAGTGACGAACGCCGGATCTAGGGCATAGACGCGGTTGGCCAGATAGGCCGAGTAATAGCGGTATCCCAGCGCGAAGACGCCGAGGACCACGATCATGACGACGACTGCCGGCACGCTCATTCCTTCCAACCGATATTTAGTTCCCCCGCGAGCTGCCGGGATCGACCGGCCACACACATATCCGGGGCGCAGGGGGGTCGTAACGTCCCGTAAGGCCCCATGACGGTAACATGAGACTTTCATCACGCAATAGGGGAGATCTTGGGAGATATTGTCACGGTTTGGCAGCGAGCAACCGTCGGGGAAATGGGCTGGTTGAGCGCTGATGGCCCTAACGCGCTACCCGTCGTGCCGCTGGTGTGGGAGGGGCGCCCCTGCGTCGCGCTGCCACTGGCCCACCTCGACGCGGTGGAGAGCATGACCAGCGGGCGCGCCGTGTTCTGCGTCAGCTCAGGGCAGCCCCAGGGCGAGCACCTGGCCGCCACCGCCGCGGCCGGACCGGTCGACATCCGCTATGACCTGGAGGGCGCACGCTTCGTGGCGCACCTGTTGGAACAGGAGGTCGTCAAGCACCCGCCCACCCGGCTGCGGGCCGACTCGCTGATGGCCCGCCGCGAGAACTGGTGGTGGGTGCCGCGGGTGATCGTAACCCTGATCGACGTGGAGCGGGAGTACCGGCTGCCCGCTCGCAGCCGTAGCGAGGACGCGCTGCTGTTGCGCTGCGGTGAGCAGCCGGTGGGCGTTCCTGAGGTGACCACCGTGACCGCTCGCTCCTGGCCCGCCGAGTCGCAGACACCGGTAGAGCTATGGCGCCGCGACGGCGGCTCGCTCGACGGTTCCGGCGAGCCGGCGTTCGCGTTCGGCCACCAGTTCAGCCCCGACTTCGAGCGCTGGGAGCGCTGGTATCGCCGGGGCCGCCTCCACGGCGAGGTGCTGCACCCCTGGGCCGCCGCCGGGGCGCCCACGGCCCAGCCTCGCCCGTTTGGCCTGGTGGAACGGGTACGCAACCACCGTTTGGTGGCGCGCGACTGCCGTTGGGGGATCGCTGCCGCCGAGGCGAAATTGGGACAGCGCTAACAAGGCGCGAGCCCGCCGGTTATTAGACCTTGCGCCAGGCGGGCACCCACGCGCCGTCGTCGACCTCGAAGTCGCCGAACAGGGCGGGAGCCTCTTCGACCATGACCTCGCCGATGCGGGCGAACAGCAGCCGGATCTCCTCCTCGGCGCCCGGCGCGGTGCGCGCCTGGAGGGTGTGGCGCAGCGTGCGGGCATTGGCGGTCCACACCAACCCGGTGGCCACCCCTTCGGGGGCGAAGCGACGCATGAAGGAGGTGCGGTGCTTCTTCTCGGCGAAGCGCACCTCCTCTTCGTCGAGCCCGAAGTGGTCGGCCAGCCAGCGCTGGAAACGCTCCATCTCCCCCAGCATCTCGGTGGCGCGTTTCATCAGCTCCGGGTCGTCCTTGGCCCAGTCAGGGAACCAAAACGGCAAGTCGGTGAGGCGCACGAAGCGCATGGACTCCTGGGAGATCGCTGTGCCCGGCCGGTGACGGACCAGTTCGTGGGTGAGGACCCGGCTGACGTTGTGCAGCACGAAGCTGAAGCTGAGGTGTTCCAGCACCGAGCCGTGCATGCTGCGCAGGATGTTGCGAAGGTAGTCGCTCTGGTCGGTGCGGACCCGGGTCACGTTGGGGTTGAGCCCGGGCTCCCAGGAGCGGTAGCACAGCCGACCGGCGAACTCGGCCAGGTTCTGCGGGTCGTTGAGCTGGTCGTCGAGCTCGCCGCGGTCGAGACGCTCCAACCAGCTCTGCCCGCCCACGTCGGCGAGATAGCGCGCGATCTCGTCGTAGTCCAGCTCTGGCCGCGCGATCAGGTGGACCTCGGGCTCGACACTCTTCACCACGGCTAGTAACTCCCCCACACCCCGGCCGGGCGTCACGGGGCCGGCCGGGGACCATCGATCGGTCAGCACGGCGGTCGGACGCACCCCCTTCGCGGCGTCACGCCGACCACTCGACCGAACCTAGCACCCGCGGTGGACACAGCCGAGCGCAACCATGGGAGCCGGGCCTCATCCACCCGAGGTGGCACGAGCCGGAGGCGCCATAGGGCCGATGCCACCGACCAGAAGCACCATCGCCACGGCCCTGGTATTGACCCGCCAGCACGACCGAAAACAATCTACCGGGAAAATACGGTATTCGAGGTCAACCGAGACGGATGTGAACGGGGCGGTTGAGCCGCAGTGGCGCCGGGTGCCGGTAACAAAGCCATGAAACCGCCACCGAGCGCCACCGAGCGTGGTCGTCGTGCCGCCGATCTTTCAGGCCGCCGTGGCGAACCCCGCGGCTTGCCCGCCCAAGCGCGGGAGACGGTCCAAGACGTCTCGGCGCTACTTGGGCAAGTGCGGCAGGATCGCCTCGACGTCGGCGAGATCGCCGGCTTGCGGCCCGCCGTGCCAGAACGGATCGTCGTCGGGGAAGTTGTGGGCAAAGCGTGAGGCGTCGTCGACGGGACGGTACCCCAGCTCGCTCTCGCCTGCGGTGAGGTCCCAGAAGCGGCGGGCGTTGGCCGAGACCGCGTAGACGACGGTGAACGTCACCGTCTCCGCGGTCAGGGCGGCCCGCACGAACCCCACGCAGTCGCGTGGGCTGAGCCACGTCGCCAGGTGCCGGGTCTGCGAAGGCTCGGTGGCAAACGAGCCGAACCGCAAGGCGACGACCTCCAGGCCGAACTTGTCGGCGTAGAGCTGGCCAAGCGCCTCGACGGCAACCTTGCTGACACCGTAGAACCCGTCGGGCCGCGGGGGCTCGTCGGGAAAAACGTGGTGGTGGATCGGGTAGTGGCCGGTGACCCGGTTACTGCTGCCCAGCACGACGCGACGCACGCCGGCGCGGCGGGCTGCCTCCAGCACAGTGAAGGTGGTGTTGACATTGGCTTCCAGCAGCTCGGCGAGTGGAGCTTCCGCAGAGCGCGCGGCCAGGTGCACCACGGCGTCGGCCCCGTGCAGGGCCTTGTCCACGGCGTCGAGATCGGCGACGTCGCCCGTGATCACCGTCTCGTTGTCGCTCTCGGCCGTCAACGACTCGTTGTCGAACAGCACCAGTTCGTCGGCGTCCTCCCGTAGCCCGGCACGCAGCGTGGAGCCCATGCTCCCGGCCGCACCGGTCATCACGATCCTGCCTAGATTCGCATCCATGGTTAAGAAGCCTATGAGCCAGAAGAGCCATATTCACCGCGAGCTCGCCAGGATGCGTTCTCCTCGTGCCGGGAGACTCCGTGGGGAACGGCACACTCGGCCACGCCATAACTTTACGTACTTTTTGGGTCCCCGGGGGTCACTGTCGACGGCGGCAGGTGCTGTCGCCGCAGGAGCGCCGGTCATGGCTTTAACGCCGCGGGGAGCCTAGGCGCAGCGCACGACGGTATACCGTGAGGCGATGACGCTTCGGGGCGCCCCGGAGCCGGCCGCCCACAACGGTCGGGGAACACCGACAGCGCGGGTCCCAGGCAGCGCCGGCCCGAGACCCGCGAACGCTACGGGCCGCTGTCGCCCCAGCGGGGCGACAGCGGCGGTCAGGCCGGCACACGCGCGGCGAGGTGCAGCACCCGCGCGATGATCCCCTCCCCCACCGCTGCGGTGAGGATGGACTCCGGATGGAACTGCACCCCCCAGCGCCGGGCGTGGGGGTCCTCGATGGCCATGACCACCGGCTCCTGTTCGCCGTGGGTGGCCTGGTCGACTCCGTCCTCGACGACGGCGGTGACGTGGTACCCCTTCACCCGTTGGGGGGTGGTGTAGGTGGAGTGATAGCGGGCGGCGGTGAAGACACCGTCCTCCCCGGTATCGGCGAGGATGTCGCCCCCCAGCACCCGCACCCGCCCGGGTTTTCCATGCACGGGCTCGGCCAGCGTCAACAGCTCCCCCCCGGCGTGCTCGACCATGGCCTGCAAACCCAGGCACACGCCCAGCACGGGAAGCGCGCGCGCCTGTAGTTCGTCGAGCAGCGCGGCGGTGTCGAAGTCGGAGGGCAAACCAGGGCCGGGCGAGAGGATGACGAGGTCGGGGGCGAGTTCGTCGAGGATGGCGGGGGCGAACCCGTGGCGCAGCGTGGTGACACTGGCCCCGTGGCGCCGTACATAATCGGCGAGGGTGTTGACGAAGGAGTCCTCGTAGTCGACGAGCAGGACGTTCATCCCCTCGCCCGGCAGCGGGTGGGTTGGGGCGGGCTGGTCAGCGGCGGTGTCGGCGGCCGGGGCAGTGGACTCGGCCAGCGTCTCCAGCAGCGCCCGGGCCTTGAGGAAGGTCTCGCGCTCCTCGGCCTCGGGCTCGGAGTCGTGGAGCAGGGTGGCGCCTACGCGCACCGTGGCGACGCCGTCGCGGATCTGGGCTGTGCGCAGGGTCAGGCCGGTATTCATGGAGCCGTCGAAACCGATGATGCCCACGGCCCCGCCGTACCAGCGCCGCGGGGTGCTCTCGTGGTTCTCGATGAAGCGCATGGCCCAGTTCTTGGGGGCGCCGGTGACGGTCACGGCCCACATGTGGGTGCAGAAAGCGTCGAGGGCGTCGAACTCCGGGCGCAGTTGCCCCTCGATGTGGTCGACGGTGTGGATGAGTCGGCTGTACATCTCGATCTGGCGGCGACCGATCACGCGCACACTGCCGGGTTCGCACACGCGGGACTTGTCGTTGCGGTCGACGTCGGTGCACATCGTCAGTTCCGACTCTTCCTTGGTGGAGCTGAGCAGTTCGCGGATGTTGTCGGCGTCGTCGAGGGCGGTGGCGCCGCGGCGGATCGTGCCCGAGATGGGGCAGGTCTCCACTCGTTGGCCCTGCCCCGGCGTGCCACTGACCCGGACGAACATCTCCGGTGAGGCACCGACGAGGTACTCCCCTTCGGCCAGGTTGAAGAAGAACTCATAGGGGGCGGGGTTGCGTTCGCGTAGCCGCTCGTAGAAGCGTGCCGGCGAGTCGCAGGCGGCATAGGTGCGGTGGCTGGGCACCACCTCGAAGAGGTCGCCGCGGGCGAAGCGCTTCTTGGCCTCGGCGACGATGGCGGCGTAGCTACCGGGCTCGGGGGGCGGCGGGACGTCGGCGGTGACCACGGGTGGGGTGGGGGCGGTGGTGCGCGGCAGGCCGTCGGTGCGCACCGTGCCCTGCGGGGTGTGCACCGCGAAGTCGTAGGTGTGGCGCATGCAGGTCTCGCGCTTGCGGTCGCGCACCACGATCTCGTCGGGCAGGTGCAGCACCAGGTCGCGATCAGTGGGGTCGCGGTCGAGCACCTGCTGCAACGGCTCGAATTGGAAGGAGAGGTCGTAGCCGAAGGCGCCGTGCAACCCCAGGTGGGGGTCGTCCTCGGTGGAGCAGGCGAACACCGCCACCACCGAACGCAGCGCCGCGAACACGCCGGGGCGGCGGCTGCGGCGCTCCTCGGGCATGCCCGCCAGCGCGGCCTCGTCGGGGGCGGGGATGGCGATCTCGAAGGTGTCTACGGCGGACTCGGCGGGCTCGGCGGACTCTCCGTGGGGAGCCAAGGCGGCGGCGACAGCGGGAAGGAGCACCCGTCCGCGCTCGTTGAGCGCGGTGGCGGTGACGCGGCGCCCGCGGGCCACGAGCTCTAGACAGGGGTCGACATAGCCCATGTGCCACCGGCTGTAACGGCCGGGGTACTCCATCCCGGAGGAGAGCACGCCGCCGCGACGGTACTCGACCGCCGCAACAAGGTCGGTGAGCACATCGGGGTGGCAGTCGGTGGTGGTACGCCGGATGGAGATTCCGCCGGCAGTGCGGTAGGAGTGTGAGCTCTCGGCCACGGGCCAATCCCTTTCGCGCTGGTCACGCGATACCCGAACCGGGCGGGAAAGCGAGAGGCGACCGCCGGTACGGGCGGTCGCTACTGAGGTCGTGAGGAACGTGCGAACCTTTGAGCGCCGCCTAGGAGCGGCGCCACCACTGGTGACAGTTGATATTCATTCGCACGGTGGGAAGTGTAGCAACCATACGGCGAACCGTGCAGCCAGAAACACCGCGGAAGTCCAGTGAGGGTACCACCACGCCGGTCGGCACTGCTAAGCTAAACGCAGAAAAATAGAGATAAAAGAGCCCTCATAATAAGAATAGCAGAAGGTATGGATTTCCGTCAATATGCCGACACTGCCGCCGCCCGCCGCTCGGCCGTGCGTAGCGAGCAGGCTTACGTTTCCAAGCTCTACGCCCGGCTCGACGAACTGCGTGAACGGACTGAGACGGCGCTGCGTGCCGCCCACGGCGATCACGGTACGGGAACCGAGCAGGCACTCTTTGAACGCGAGGTCACCTCCGAGGAGCGTGCCCGGCGCCTCTCCCAGCTCCGCGGTGTCGAACGCGGGCTGTGCTTCGGCCGGATCGACCACACCGACGGACAGCGCCACTACATCGGCCGCCTCGGTCTGCGCGACGAGGAGCACGAGTCGATCCTCGTCGACTGGCGTGCCCCCGCCGCCCGCCCCTTCTACGCGGCCACCCCCAGCGCCCCGGGGCTGCTAGCACGCCGCCGCCACCTGCACACTCGGGGCCGCACCGTGACCGACCTCGACGACGAAGTATTCGACCTGGATACCCTCAGCGAGCACGACCGCCGCACTCTCGTGGGTGAGGCCGCGCTGTTGGCCTCGTTGCGCCAAGGCCGCACCGGTCGGATGAGCGACGTCGTCGCCACCATCCAAGCCGAGCAGGACCACGTGATCCGCTCGTCCTTGCAGGGGGTGCTCGTCGTGCAGGGCGGCCCCGGTACCGGCAAGACTGTCGCGGCGCTGCACCGCGCCGCCTACCTGCTCTATACCCACCACGACACCCTTTCGCGGCGCGGCGTACTGGTCATCGGCCCTAACGCGACGTTTCTGCGCTACATCGGACAGGTGTTGCCCTCGCTAGGCGAGACCGACGTCGTACTCTCGGCTCTCAACGAGCTGTATCCCGGCGTACGCGCCACCGGTGTGGAGCCGGCCTCGGCAGCCGTGGTCAAGGGAGACGCGCGCATGGTCGACTTCGTGGCCGCGGCTGTGAGCGATCGGCAGCGCGTCCCCAGCAAGGGGCTGGCGATCGACCTCGACGGCATGACCCTACGGGTCGACGGCGCCGCCTGCCATCGGGCGCGCGAGAGCGCACGGGCGCTGTACAACTTCCACAAACCCCACAACATCGCGCGCAAACTCTTTGTGACCGAGATGCTCACATTGCTGGCCCGCGACGAGGCCGAGCAACTGAACCGGCCATTGGACGAGGAGGACCTGCCCCACGCGCGTGCCCTGCTATGGCAGGAGCCTGCTGTGCGCGCGGAACTGACGAAGCTGTGGCCCGAACTGACTCCGCAGCAACTGCTCACCGACCTGTTCGCCGACTCCGAAGCGCTGCGCTCAGCCGGCGAGCGGGCGGGGCTGAGTCAAGCCGAGTGGGAGTCACTGGCGCGCCCAGCCGAAGCGCCGTGGACGGTGGCCGACGTGCCGCTGCTGGATGAGGCCGCCGAACTGCTCGGTGCCGACGACTCCGCCGAGCGTGCCCGGCACCGCGCGGCGGAGCGGGAACGGGCCGCGGAGGAGCGCTACGCCCAAGGAGTGTTGGAGGTCACCGGGCTCTCCGAGGAAGGGGCACTCGACGCCGCCGCTCTGGCCGAGCGCCACCGGGCGCCAGGACCGCAGCGCACCACCGCCGAGCGCGCCGAGGCCGACCGAGGCTGGGCCTATGGACACGTGATCGTCGACGAGGCCCAAGAACTGTCGGGGATGGCGTGGCGGATGGTGACGCGGCGGGTGCCCACGCGGTCGATGACCGTGGTGGGCGACATCGCCCAGACCAGCGCCGCCGCCGGTGCCCGCTCGTGGGCGCAGATGCTCGACACCCACGTCAAGGGGCGGTGGCGCGAACAGCGCCTACTCATCAACTACCGTACGCCCGCCGAGATCATGGCGGTGGCCGCCGACGTGCTCGCCAGCGTGGCCCCCGATGAGGAGCCGCCGGAGTCGGTGCGCTCCGGCGGCGCGCTACGCGCGGTGCGCGTGAGCGGCGACGGCTCCGGCGAAGAGGCGGGCGAAGGCACGGTGGCCGGGCTGGCAACCGCGCTTCCCGCACTGGCGGCCGAGGAGTGCGCGCTGATCGGTGAGGGGCGGGTGGCCGTTTTGACTCCCGACGCCCGCCACGGGGAGGTGGCCGCGCTGCTGCCCGATGCCGCGGCGGCGGCCACACCCGAGGCCCTGGACACGCCCGTGGCAGTGTTGACGGTGACTCAGGCCAAGGGGCTGGAGTTCGACGCCGTGCTTTTGATCGACCCGGCCGGCATCCTCACCCAGTCTCCCAAGGGCGGTCACGACCTCTACGTGGCCATCACGCGAAGCACCCGCCGGCTGACCGTGGTCCACGAGGGCGACCTCCCGAGAGAGCTGTCACGGCTGACGGGATGACGTCTCCTGGCGTGGGGCCGGTGAGGTGATGCGGCCACGGGGGCCATCCACCCCGCGGGCAGGTGAGCGCGACGCTCAGCGGCATAACCCTGCGGGGGCAGAGACCTCGACCGGCGGGCCGGTGGAGACCACGCCCCTGCGGAGCTCGTGTCACGCCCACGGCAGGGCGAACCGGCGGTGGGCGTGCGCGGCTCCAGGGGTGCGCTGCCGGCGAAAGGCCGCGCCTCACACCACGAGGGTGCCTACAGGAAGCCGCCGGTGAGTTCGGCGCGGGCATGTGGTGGCGGTGGCCGCCGGGCGTTCACCGTGCCGCCATCGCCTCCTCACGGGGCTGCGGGCCGACCACCCAGTGTTCGTGACAGGTCATGGAGAACACGTAGTTCGGATCGGCCATCCGGTCGCGTTCCGGACGGACCTGCTGCTCGTAGGCGGGTGAGGCCAGCGCTTGGCGCAGCGCGGCGCGGTCGGCGAACCACATCTGCTCCACGCTGTCGAAGGCGGCCTCGCCGAAGATGTAGCCGCCGTCGCGGGTATGGCAGTGCAGGTAGCCGGTCAGTCCGGGCAGGGTGGCCACCGCGGCGGCATAGGAGCCCAGCGTGCGTTCGCGGTAGTCGCTCAGCGCCGTGCCGGGCATGCGTTTGAGCAGCGTCGTCATCTTCACCCCGGCCGCGGCCGGGTCGTGCGGGAGCCCGGGCCCCACCGGGTGCTCGGTGGTGTCGATGACGATGGTCTGCCAAAACGCCGCCCAGTTGGGCTCGTCGGCCCGCGCTCCCTGCAAGAACTCCTCGGTTTGCAACGAGGCGAGCTGTTCCTCCTCGTTGTCCAGCCAGATCTCGGCGATGCCCTGGTGGGGCAGCGCAGGCACGCCCAGGTCGGCCTCGAACGGGATGCGGGTGTCGATGAGGTAGCGGCGTATCTGCGGGATCTTGGCGGCGTAGCGCACCGCGTGGACGTTGAGCCAGTAGTCCTGGAACTCCTCGACACTCATGCCCGGCTTGGGCGCGGCGAAGATGAACTGGTGGATCACGGCCTCTCCCTTTAGACGTTGTAGTGCTGCTGGACGTCTTGGGCGAAGCCGCCGTAGTCGCGCAGCGGCCAGACGATCTCGAAGTCGAGGTACTCGCGCATCGGCAGCCGCCCCAGGGCGGTGCGGTCCAGCTCCTCCGCCGACTCCATGTCGACGACTGCGATGACGCGCTTTTGCGCCGCCACCTTCCAGATCCCCACGACCATGCCCGATTCGATGGTTTCTTGGGCGTGCGCCGCCTCCCGCGCTTCGATCTCCCACAGCTCGTCAAGGCTGATGCGGCCCTCATGGTTCCAGCGCATCTGTACGTAGAACAGCATGCCGGATCTTTCCTTCCCCGTGGATTGCGTCAGTGCTGCGTCGTCCCCACCAGATCGACGAGTGGGTGGGAGTGCCCGAAGGTCTCCACAGCGATATCGGCCGGAGTCTTGCCGTCGTGGCCAAGCAGGTCCCGGCGGGCACCGGCCTGCACCAGCACCCGGGCGCACTGCTCGTAGCCGTGCCACAGCGAGTCGTGCAGGGCGGTATAGCCGTTGGTCGCCCCCTGGTAGTCCAGGTCGATCTCCGGCTGGGCCACGAGCATCTCGGTGATCTCGGTGTGGCCGTTGTAGACCGCCTTGTGCAGCGGCACCCCGCCGAAGGTCGGCTCGACGGCGTTGGCGTCGGCGCCGGCGGTGAGAAGCTCACTGACGATGACGGTATGGCCATCGCGACAGGCCACCAGGAGCGGCGTGTGGCCGTCGTTGAATCCGCCCAGGATCGGAGCCCGAGCGTCGACCTCGTAGCCTTGGGCCAGGGCGGTGCGCACACCGGCAAGGTCACCGGCGACAGTGGCGGCCATCACTTGCTGCCGGCGCACCTGTTCAGCGTCGTCCTCCTCGCGCCGGCGCAGCAACTGCTCGGCGTGGTGCAGCCGGTCTCGCCCCAGTTGGTTGACGTTGAACTCGTAGTCGAAGTGCTCCTTGAGCGAAAACCCGTAGTGGGTCGACAGGTTCAGGTTGGTGCCCTGGTCGAGCAGGTAGCCCACGATGTCGGGATGTTTAAACCACAGCGCGTCCATCAGCGGGGTGTGTCCGGTGGTGGGCACTACCGCGTCGATGAAGGCTCCGGCTTCGACGAGCAGCCGCACGACCTCCGGGCTTCCCCCTTGCACCGCCTTGTGTAAAGCGGTGGCGCCGGCGCGGCCATCGCCGGTGTGGATGTCGGCTCCGGCGGCCAGCAGCGCCTGGGACAGCCCGACGTGTGCCTGGCCGGCGGCGATCATCAGCGCGGTGAGCCCGCTGTCGGAGTCGCGGATGTTGGGGTCGGCGCCGGCTTCGAGCAGATTGGCGACCGCGTCGAGGTCGCGGCTCCACACCGCCGCGACGAGCCGATCGTCGGTGTGGTGTTCAGTGGCGACCGTCATGCTCGCTCCCCGCCGCCCGTCTCACCGCGCAACGCGCGGATGATCTGCGAGGGGTCCGTGTAGGACTTCCAGCGCACGATCCGACTGTCAGCCACGGTCAGCCACTGCACGAACTCGATGGTGAAGGCCATACCGGTCTCTTTGACCACCGACTCCTCGTGGACGACGCCGGCGGCTTGGTCGTCTTGGGCGATCAGCCGCACCAGCCGTTCGGAGCGCACGTCGACGCGGTTGGTGAAGGTGCGGAAACTGTCCAGGACGGCCTGACGGCCGTGGTAGGTGCCGATCCAGTCCATGTCGGTGTTGAACCCTGGCACGGGGGTGTAGTTGATCCATTCGACGTCAGGGTGCAGGCAGTCAAGTGCGGTTTCGATGTCACCGGAGGTGAGCGCGTCGAACCAGCGTCGCGCGACCTCCTCGGTGGTGCGGGTGCGTTCGGTGCTGACAGTCATGTCACTCCTTCGACGGGTGAGGTGCGGACAGTTCGATGAACTCGATGAGGTTGCTTTCCGGATCGCGGACGAAGAAGGCGGACACGCCCAGTTCCGGCAGGAACGCCGGCGGCATCGCGACGGTGACGCGACGGTCCCGGATATGGGCCAGCGCGGCGTCGAGGTCGGCCACGTAGAAGGTGAGTTGCGACAGCCCCCGGGGACTGCCGTGTCGGGGCGGGTCCTGGCGGGGCGCTCCCGGCTGGGAGTCGCGCTGTTCCAGCAGCTCCAAGCGCAGCCCCTGGGCCTCCAGATAGGCGACGCGGGCTGCCAGGTCGGTGAAGGCGCGCTGCTGGGCAAGGCGAAACCCGAGGTTGTGGCAGTACCATGCGGCGCTGGCCTCCAGATCGGCCACGGACAGGCAGACAGAGATGCTGTGCACCCCCAGCGCGGCGGCAGCCGCCTCCGGCTGGGTAGACGTCGCCATAGCGCCCTCCTTCACTGGCGCGGCTATCCTGGCGTTGCTCTGGCGGGCTTGGGCACATGTTCGAAGACGACGAAGCCGGCCCGTGGCACCACGGCGGTCAACTCGCCGCGGGGGGCCGGTAGTTCGGCGCCGAGGTTGCCTTCGTTCCAGCCCCGGTAGACCTCGGCGTCGCTGTTGAAGATCTCGCGCCACCAGCCTTCGGGCGCCCCGGTCAACCAGTAGCCGGCGTCGTAGGGCCAGTCGTGCAGGTTGGCCACCACCAGCGCGGAGCGGCCTTCGTGGTGGCGGTGGAAGGCGAGTACACGGTTGTCGTTGTGGGCGTGGACGATCTCGACATGGCGTGAGCGCAGCATCGGCAGGCTATGGCGCAGGTCGATGATGTCGCGGTAGAACCGCATCAGGTAGCGCCCCTCCCCCATGGCCTCGGCCAGGATGTTCTCGCGGTGCTCGATGAAGTCGTCGTAGCGGTAGTCCTCGTGGGCGCCGGCCTCCTCTCCCATGAAGAACATGGGTGTGCCCGCCGACAGCAGCGACATCCCCGCGGCGAAGCGGGCGCGCGCCTCGGCGTAGCGGCGGGTCTCGCCCACCAGCGGCGCGTCGTTGACGGCGATGGCGATGGTGCGCCCGGAGTCGCCGCGAGCGTGGCGGGAATTGCCGGCTTCGTCGTGGGATTCGTGGTAGACGACCTTGTCCTCGCCGCTGGCGCTCAGCACGTGGGCGAACGTGGTCATGTTCAACGGCCGGCCGTCGGCGAAGGCGGCCTCGGTGATGAGGTTCGCCGATCCGGCGTGGCCGGTGTCGCCGACCAGGTTGTGGTAGAAGTCGGAGTACCACACGGCGTCGAAGCCCAGCCCGCCGGCCTCGGTGGAGCGGGTCAGCGCATCCCAGCCGGAGTGGTCCTCGGCGATGAGCATGACGCCGGGGTCGATCATCCGCAGCGTGCGGCTGAACTCGCGTAGGAACTTCGCGCCGAAGGCGTTGGCGTGGGGCAGTGGCCGCCCGTCGGCGTGCAGCGCGGCGTAGGCGTGCATGGACGTGGTCTGGTCCACGCGGAAGCCGTCGACGTGGAACTGCACCATGCTGGCGATCGCGCTGGAGATGAGGTACTGGCGCACGTGCTCGTCCCAGTAGCGCGGCGCCCACCCCGTGGACAGGTTGTCGACGTAGCCGCCCGTGACGCCGGGCGGGTCGGGGTAGTCGCGGTAGTCGGCCTCGGTGCCCTCATACCAGTAGTAGATGTTGTCGGGGTGGGAGTCGGAGTCGTAGGCCCACTGCGCGCGCTCGGAGTTGTGGTGGTAGTGGTTGTAGACCACGTCCAAGATCACGGCGATGCCGCGCTGGTGACAGGCGCGCACGAAGTGTTTGAGCTGGTCGCGCCCGCCGCCGCTGCGTTCGACGGCGTAGTAGTGCGAGGTGCCGTAGCCCCACGAGGACTTGCCTTCGTACTCGGCGATGGGTAGCAGTTCGATCGCGTTGACCCCGAGTTCGGTGAGGTGGTCGAGCATGCGCAGCGCGTCCGCGAAGTCACCGGGGATGGGGTGGCCGTTCTCGTCGACGTCGCCCGCTCCCAGCCCGGCGAGGTGCATCTCGTAGATGACCAGGTCGTCGACCGTGTTCGGGACCGGCTTGCCCGGCGTGAACTCGTTGCGCCAGAACTCCTCGTCGGGAATCCACTCGCGGGGCGGCCAGTTGGGTTCGCTGAAGTGGCGGGTGGAGCGGTCGGGGTCGATCACTACCGACGCGCCCACGGTGCCGTCGAGGTCGCGGAAACTGCCGGAGAAGCTTTGGCCGGGCTCCAAGTCGGCCGGGTCGACGTCGCCGCGGCCGATCTGGGTGCGCGAGTACAGGTCGGTGCGGTAGGCGGTGCGCCCGTTGTCCTTGACCACCTCGTACATGTAGGGCAGTTCGCGCAGCTTCTCGAAGTCGGCGAGGCGTTCCTCGGCCGGATGGGTGATCCAGATCCCCTCCTGGTCGCGCTGCATCGGAATCCGCCCGATCGACTCGTCGATACCGCTGCCGTCGGGGGCGATGTAGCCACTGACCGGGTCGGCGAAGACCACCGAGACCTGCTGGGCGTTGGGCGCCCACACTGCGAACTCCAGCCGGTCGGCCCCCTCGGCGGTGTAGCGTTTGTTGGCGCCCAGCCGGCGGGCGGTGTTGAGCCAGTAGCGCTGGGGCGCCGGTTGGTCTTGCAACGTGAAGCGACGGTGGCGGGTGGTGTCGGCGGTGTCTTTGACCTCGGTGGGGATGGCCCACACGTCTTTACCGCTGGGGCCGTCGACCAGCACGCCCCAGGCGTAGTCGGTGCCGATGTGCTCGTCGGGCAAGTCCACGGCGGCCCGAAATGCCGGGCAGCCCGACTCGTCGACGAACTCTTCCATGGGCACCGTGGCCCAGTGCTCGGCGGGGTGGCCGGTCTCGTCCCAACTGCCGCACAGGCGGGCGTTGGCGAAGACCGAACGCGGGATTCCGGTGTGGTAGAAGAACTCCACCTGTGTCATGGCTGTTTGACCTCCTGCACCTCCGGGGTCTGGTTGACCTCGCGTTCGAGGTGGACCTCGACGAGGAACGGGCCGTCGTGGTCGAGCATGGCGCCCAGCGCCGGCCTGATCTCCTCGAAAGTGGTGACGCGCCGGGCGCTCACCCCCAGCCCCGCCGCGATGTCGACGAAGTCGACGCGGGGCGCGGAGAGGTCGAAGAACCACGGGAACTGCGCTGTGGGGTTGTGCTCTCCTCGGTCCATCCGGTAGTCGACGAGGTTTTCCTTAAGTAGTCGGTAGCTGGCGTTGTGGCAGACCACGAGTTTGACGTCGATGCGGTGGTGGGCCGCGGTCCACAGCGCCTGGAAGGTGAACATCGCGCCGCCGTCGCCGGTGAAGCCGACCACGGTGCGTTCCGGGTGGGCGAGCTTGGCGCCGACCGCTCCGGGGATACCGATCCCGAGCGTGCCGCCGGGCGTCTGGAAGAAATCCCCCGGGGTGTGCGGCGGCAGCCACCGGGTCAACTCCGGCGAGTGAGTCAGCGCCTCGTCGAAGATCACCGTGTCGTCGGGCAGCAGTTCGGCCAGTTGTTCGGCCACGGCCGACATCCGCAGCGGGACCTCCTGGCGCGCCTGCCGGTCCTGGGTGAGCTTCGTCTGGCGCTCGTTCTCGCGGCGCTGGCGGATCTGTTCGGTTCTGCGCTGGGCCGCGGCACGGTCGGCGTCGGTGGCGACCTCGCGCACCCGCGTGGTCAGCTCGCGCAGCGTCAGCCGCGGATCGCTGGCCAGTCCCATGGTCACCGGGTGGTTCTTGGCGATGGCCGAGGCATCCAAATCGATGTGCACGATCTGGGCGTCGGGTCGGAATGGGCTGGTGACCAGCGGGAACACGTCCGGGAAGAGGTAGGTGCCGCACACCAGCACCGCGTCGGCCTCGGCGACCGCGGCCCCGCTGGTCTCGCCGAACATGTGGCCCATGAGCCCGGCGTTGAGCGGATGGTTCCACGGAAAGTTCAGCTCCGAGGACATCGACGAGTAGACCGGCGCGCCCCAGGTCTCGGCGAAGTCGACGAGTTCGGGCAGCGCCTCGCTGGTGGCGACGCCGTCGCCGACCACGATGACCGGTGACTGCGCCCCCGCCAGCAGTTGGGCCGCCTCTCGGACCTGCTCGCGCTGGGGAACCACCCGGGTGTCGGGCACCACTGTGGGCACGACCGGCTCGTCGTTGGGCTGGTCGAGCACGTCTTGGGGCAGCACCAACAGCACCGGGCCCTGCGGCGGGGTCGCCGCGATCTTGCGGCAGCGGCGCAGCAGCCGCAGCACGCTGGTGGGGTGGACGGCGCGGGTGGCGTACTTGGTGACCGGCCGCGCCATCCCCACCAGGTCGGCGGACATGTGGGCATCGAGCGGCTCGTAGGCCACGCCGGCCTCCCCGGCCAGGATCACCATCGGCGTGTGGCGCTGCATCGCGTGGTAGATGCTGCCGATGGCGTTGCCCAACCCGACGCCGCTGTGCAGCAGGGCCACGCTGGGGCTGTGGGTGGCCTGGGCGTAGCCGTCGGCGCTACTGACCAGGGTCGCCTCCTGGAGCCCGAGCACGTAGTCGATGTCGGGGAAGCGGGCGATCTCGTCGAGCAGCCCCTCCTCGCTGGAGCCGGGGTTGCCGAACAGGTAGCGCACCCCGTCGGCGCGCAACTGTTCCAGCAGGCGGCGGTGGCCCGTGGTCTCGGTCACCGGCTCGGCGGTGGCCGGCTGGCGCGGGATCGACGATGTGCTCACCAGCCCCACCTCCGTAGCCCGCTGTCGAGGACCTCCACCAGCTTCTGTCCGGTCAGGACGCTGTCGCCGGTGGAGCGTCCGGTGATGAACGGGTAATCCACGATCACGCTCGTGGGGTGGCCGAAGTTGCCGTGGTAGGCACCATCGGGCGCGGTGGCGTCGCGCAGGATGAACTCCAGCGGGTAGGGCGGCGGCCCCATGTTGAAGTCGAGGAACTTGCCGCGGTCGGCGACGAAGTGGGTGCCGTCTTGGTAGTCGTACTCCAGGCAGTGGCCGGTGACGTGCTTACCCGCGATGATGCTGGCGCGCTCGTTCATGTCGCGGGCGAACGCCAGGCACGCCACCCCGTAGCACTCGGCGGCGATGGGCTTGTCCTCGGCGCGGAAGGCCAGGATCAGGTCGTGGACCCGCTGGTTGTTGACCATGTCCACGATCGGGCCGGCGCCGCCCACGATCAGCAGGGCGTCGTAGTCGTCGACGGCGCGCGCGGCCCGCTGTAGCTCCTCGCGGTAGGTCTCCAGCCGGTGGACGAACTGGGCGGCGGCGAAGTAGGGCCGCCGCGGCAGCCAGTCGGCCAGGCTGATCGGGTTGTTGAGCCGCGCCCCCTGCCGGGTCGTCGGGTCGTCGATGTCCTTGGTGCGCTCGGCCATCTCCACCGAGGTCACGGGGCGTTGCAGCGGCGGGTCGAAGAATTCCGGGTCCATGCTGACCGGAATCGCGTTGGGCCGCCTGCCGTTGGGCGTGCAAAAGTCCACGGTGTAGTTGGCCTTGTCGAGCTGGTCGAGCGGGCCGATCAGCTCCTCGCCCCAGTAGCCCCACTCCGATAACAGCACGAGGACACGCCCGGCGCCAGAGGGTCTGCTACCCCGCCCCGGCTGGCGTTGGGAGGCGCTCGACGCCGCGGTTGTGGCCGTGCCCGCCCCGGCGGACTGGAACCGCTCGGGGTTGTCGCGGCGGTCGATGATGAGGTCGCGCACCGTATCGACCATTACGTCGGTGGCGTGCCACGAGGTCGTCGTGACCAGGTCGTCGTCGACGACGACCTGGTGGGGCTCGTCGCTGCCGTCGGGCGGCGGGGTGTAGATCCCGCCGGCGTTGACGACGTCGGCGATCATCACCCCGTTACAGGTGACCCGGCGCCCGGCGAGCAGGTCCGGCGACGGGGTGAGCAGCCACAGCGCGTGGCAGGGCGCGGCCTTGACGACGCGCCTGTCCTGCATAGCGCGCCGCATGAACCGCACCGCCGGCACGTTGCGCACGGCCTCGGCGGCGCCCTGGCTGGTGGGCGGGTGCTCGACGTAGCGCATGCGCACCGTGGGGTAGTTGGCCACGGGGATGACCGCGTCGTAGCCGGTCGGGTCGACGTGGTCGACGTCGATATCGACCTCGATCCACTCCAGCTCGGGCACGTTTCCCTCGCCGTCGGGCTCCACGGTGGAGTAGAACCGCTGGCTGGGCGCGCCCCACAGCCGCGAGACGAGGTCGACGTGGGCACCGTAGTCGGCGAAACGCTGCTGGATCGCACGGAGTTCGCCCGGGATGTACTGGCTTTCGATCAGCACGGCCACCCGTGCTCCGGCCAAGGGCTGGTCGGTCATGGTGCTGCTCCTGGTATCGACGTGTGACGGCGGTCAGTGGACGGCGAAGCGGACGGCCAGCGAGATCGAGCCGTCCTCGCTGCTGGTGGGCAGGTCGTCGACCAGGATCTGGAAGTCGGTGGGGTCGTGGGGTTTGAGGTCGGTGGTGTAGTCGACGCCGTTGGCGTGGATTTCGGCGATCTCGACCCGGCCGGGCGGCACGAAGTCGGGCAGGACGTTGATGCTCTCCTGGCCACGGGTGTTGAGCACCTTGAAGTAGAGCGTGAAGTCACGGTCCTCCTCGTCGCGCTCGACATAGGTGCGGGTGTAGAGGTGGGCCAGATAGTTCAACTCGAAGGCGTGGTAACCCGACACCGAGTGCCCGCCCTTCTGGCCGTACATGCCTTGGACGATGGGCAGCCCGCCCTCGGTGGCGCGGAAGAAGATGCCCTGGTTGTCGCGGTCGAGGAAGAACAGGTTCCAAAACGCCGCGCACTCTTGGGCCAGTTCGAGATAGTGGCGCTCATGCGTGGCCCCGTAGAGGGCGAGGTAGGCGAGGATGCCCTGTTCCTGCTGCCAGAAGTCCTTGGTGGTCTCCCAGGTGAACTCGATGGGCATGCCGTTGTGGGGTTGGCGTTCCACCGCGTCGAAGACACCACCGTGGAAAGGATCGACCGCTCCGATCTCGGCCATGCGATCGCCCAGGCGGCGCGCCAGCTCGATGCACTGGCGGTGCAGGGCCTGGATGCGTCCGGCGGCCTCGTGCTGGCCGCGGTTGGACAGTTCGCGCTCGTAGTCCTGTAGGTAGAAGGAGCAGCGGGTGAGGTTCCAGGCGATCTTGAGGTTGTGGCCGACGATGGCGCGGTTTTGCTGCCAGCGGTACTCGTGGTCGGGTGTCCAGTCGGCGTGGAAGCGCTCGTTGACGTAGTCGCTGTTCTCGTCAGGGAACTTCTGGGTGATCAGCGAGACCGTCTCCTCCAGCATCGCGATCGCGTCGGCCTGCAACGACTCCAGCTCCTCGCGGCCCGAGCGGCGGGGCAGCGGGTCCAGTGCCAAGATGAGGTTGACCAGGTAGGCCGGGATGTGGTCGCCCACCGAGTTCCAGTTCTTACGGGAGCGGTTGGCGCCGAGCGCGGCGACGTCGGGACGGCGGGTGACCGGGTCCAGGTGGGAGAAGTAGCCGCCCATCCCGGGGAAGCCGCGCTCCTTGGCTTCGGGGCTGTCGCGGAAGTAGTCGTAGAAGGTCCGCAGCGTGCGGCGGATGTCCTCCAGCACCGCCCAGTCGGCGGTGATGCGGTAGTACTGCGCCAGCCCGGCCAGGGCGTAGATCTGCTCATACAGCGGGATCGCCCCGTAGTCGTCGCCGAACTCCGAGGCGGGCAGGAGGCGCTCGCCCACATCCTCCCTACGCCGGCCGAACGCCCAGAAGCAGTGCTTGCCGTCGTGAGACAGCGACCGGAACGCCTGGCGCTGGTAGTCCACGGCGGCCTTGGCCGCATAGAAGTAGCGCTCGGTCCCGGTGAGCAGATAGGTCGAGGCGAGCCCGTAGATCAACCGCGACAGGGTGGCGCACTCCTGGACCGTGTTCTGGCCGGCCTGACCCAGCGGGTTGAGGTAGGTGCGGTAGGAGCGGGCGAAATCCTCGCTGGTGTACTGGCGCTCTCCAGAGAAGAGTTGGTCCAGCCACCGATCGGCCAGCCGACTGATCTGGTCGATCCACCAGTGAGTCTCCTCGAACCCGTACGTGCCGCCGCGCTGGGCGGGCAGCAGGTAAACGATGCGCCCCTCGAAACGCTGCCGATCGTCGTATTCGAGGTTGTTGCCACGAGCGAAGACAAGGGCATCCTGGGCAAGGTAACGGTGCAGGTTCTGCAAAACCTCGTCGCCGCCGTAGTTGTCCATGATCTCGGTGCGGTCGCGCGGCACCCCGTCCACATTGGACATGACCTGGTAGTTGGTGGTCTCCCCGACGTTGACCTCGACCACGTCTCCGCCGCGGGTCTGTAGCGTGAAGGTCTTGTCGTTGTCGTTGATGCCGGTGACCTTGCCAGCGACCGTCATCGTCTCCGCCTGGCTGTTGAAGCCCATGTACTCCCCCTAGATACCGGTGTTGTGCAGTGATACATCGGTTGATCGGATGGCCCTATCTCGACCGCTTCCCCTCGCCCCCGAGGAGCGGAAGCGGTCGGTGTCGCCGGCTGCGGCCGGCCATGCCCGATCCCGGGAGCCCGTGATCCGAACGTCACCGTCCCGTGCTCTCCCGGTTACAAGATGCGACCCGCCACAGACCTACCGAAAACAGGGGACCACAAACCCCGAAACCGGGTGTCCGCTTTCGGCCCGCCCTTGCTTTACGACATCCGACAACCTGCGATCACCACGGAGAAGAGCGGGAAACAACCTCACGGCATGGGCGATCTCGTCGCCGTGGCCACTCTCGCGACCGTCCTCGTCGCGGTACTGCTCCTGGCGCAAGGGCGCTGAAGGGGGCTGCTGATCTCGACGCCCGACGCTGGGGTCAGACGGGTAACGGGGGCGGCGAGGACGGGTGGTGTGGCGGCGCGGGCACCGAACCGGTGCAGCCTGCTGGGGATGGCGGCGGAGTGAAGGCTGATCTGCGGGGCATGATCGCCACGAGAATGGCCGCTCGGCGATTCTCGTAGCCCAGAATCGCCGAGCGGCCATTCTCGTCGTGATCACGGCGATATCGGATACGGGACCCGCCACCGGTCTTCGCCGTCCCGCGTCACGCCCTCAGTCCCGGAACGCCCGGCCGTCGACCGCCCTCGCCGCCGATCGTCACCGGCCGCCGCCCCAACGGGGATCAGCCGGTGGGCACGTGCTGCTACGGCACCTTCCAGACCTACACGGGCGTTCCATTCCACCGGAAGGGGAAGCGCCGGCCGGCCACTACCGGCTCACCTCGCGCAGGAAACGCGCCCACTCCTGGGCGCTGAAAACCAACGGCTCACGCTCAGGGTGCTTGGAGTCCCGAACCGCGACCAAACCCGACGCCCGAGCAACCTCAACACAGTTGACCTCGGTTCCGCTGTAACTGCTCTTACGCCAGAGAGCCACCTCAACGCAGTTGGTCTGGGGACCGCTATAGCTGCTCTTACACCACTGAGGGGGAGAAAGCTCCATGGTGGCGACCCTAGTTCGCCACCATGGACGATGAGGAGTGGACGCAACGGCAGCTTCTACTTACCCACCTCGCGCAGGAAACACGCCCACTCCTCAACGCTGAACACAAGCGCAACATCATCAGGACGCTTGGAATCCCGAACCGCAACCAAACCCGACGCCCGAGCAACCTCAACACAGTCGGTCTGGGAACCGCTATAGCTGCTCTTACGCCACGCGGCGGTGGAAAGATCCATGGTGGGGCTCACTGTTCTTCGTAGGTGTCAGCTATCGATGCCAGGAATCGCGCGGATTCCGATGCCTTCAGGGCTACGTTTTCGAGCGTAGCGGCATCCGCGAGGTAGAGGGCGGTGTCCTCGTGATCGTCGAGGAACAGGCTGGAGGTCTTGTTCTCCAGATGGACGATGGTGGGTGCCTTGCCGTACTCCAGGATCACGAAGGAACCGTCGAGTCCGAGATGTCCGCCGGCGCTGAACGGCAGAACCTGGATAGTGATGTTCGACCGTTTTCCCATTGCGAGGAGATGGCGAACCTGCTCGGCCATGACCGCTGCGCCACCGAGGGGGCGCCGCAGGACAGCCTCGTCGATGAAGGCGTGGAACTCCACAGGATCGGAACGAGTGAGCACCCCTTGGCGCCCCATCCGCGTCACGACCCGTGTCTGAGCTGCTGACGCTGAGACGCCCGAAGCCAACATGACCGCGTGTGCGTACTGCTCTGTCTGCAACAGTCCCGGCACGTAGGCCAATGACATGGCGGTAATCCGCGTAGCCTGCGACTCGAAGCTGATCAGCGAGGTCAACTGTTTAGGCAACCCCGAGTCACCAGTCTCCCACCAGCCAGGTTTGTCCACCTCGCGGGCCAGCCCTACGAGGCGTTCCCGCTCTTCCGGAGTGGCCCGATAGACGACCAGCATCGCCGCGACTTCCTCTGAAGTCACGCCGCGTTGCCCGGTTTCTATCCGACTGACTGTGGATGCCGACCAGCCCAGACGCTTACCGACCACGGTCGTCGTCAGCCCAGTGCGGGTCCGCAGTTCCTTGAGTTCAGCTCCCAGACCACGAGCGCGAACCGTTGCCTTACGCGGCACTTCGTCCTCCTTGCCCCGACAAACACGGGAGCATGCTAGTCAGACAGCAGAAACTACGGAGAGTTTTCCCCAGAACACTTGACTTCTTTTCTGCAAAGCTTAGTCTTTTCTGCAAAGAAAGTCACCGGGAAGTGTCTCACATCCTCGCTCAGGGACCGGCGGGGACGTGGCACCACCCGATTGCTCGTCTGGAGGAGCAATGCCCCCTGAAACATCCGGCGGCGGCAGGGTCGCGCTGTATCCCTACATCCGGCTTGAGGAGGGGATGCTGGAAGAGCACCCGGCGACGTTCGCGTTGATCCTGCACAACGAGCGCGACGGCCACGAGTACGTGGTGATGCTGGGCGTGGTCGTGGGCGAGGTGATCATCAGCTACCGGCCCGGCATCGGCGTGCGGCTGGTGCGCGACTGGGAGTCCGTCGAGGCCTTCGCCAAGGAGCGCGCCCGGGGGTTCGCCTACCGCATCCACTGGTACGACCCCGGTTACGTGGCCGAGGACGAGGAGATCCGGACCCGCTGCTAGTCGTATACGAAAGCATGGAGGCCGGTTGGCCCGTTCCCCCAGGACGGGCCAACCGGCGGCTCAGGGAAGAGCACCGTATTCAGTTAGCGGGACATGCCCAGTACCTCATGGCGGCTACCGGGCGGTGGCCGGATTGGGGTTTTCCGGCCAACGGCGACGAGACGATCCCGTGGGGACGGGGTCTCGGGCGCCGGGGGGCTTATCCGGCCTCGTCGAGCAGGGCGCGCTGCTCGATCGTGAGCTTGAGCTCGGTGGCCTCTAGAACCTCGTCCAACTGTGCAAGGGAGCTGACGCCCAGCAGCGGGATCATCGGCGGGTCGTTGTCGAGCAGCCACGACAGCACCACCTGGTTGAGCGTGGCGCCGGCCTCTGTGGCGACCCGGCGCAGCGCGGCCATCCGCTTAGCGGTGCCGGGGTGGTCGTAGGGCGCCGACAACTCCTTGTCGGCGCGGGTGTAGGCACCGAACAGCAAGGGCGTGTAGACCACGAGGGTGGGCGCACGGCCGGTGCGGCCCTCCTCGCGCACGTAGTCGAGCAGTTCGGGAGTGGCGTGCATGTGGCCGCCCTCAGGCAGCCCGATGTCGAAGCGCGGTTGCAGGTAGCTGTTGCGGTACTGCAACACCTCGTAGCCCGCCCAGCCGGCGTCGCGGCTGATCTGGCGGGCGCGCTCGACCCGCCACGTGCGGTGGTTGCTCACCCCGAGCATCCCCACCGTGTCGTCGGCGGCGAGGTCGGCCAGCGTGCCCACCGTCTCCTCCAGCGCCACCGAGCGGTCCTCGATGTGGGTGTAGAGCAGGTCGAGCCGGTCCATACCCAGCCGCTTGCGGCTGCCCTCGACGGCCGAACGCACGGCTTGGGCCGAGAGCCCTTCGGCGGCTTCCAGACCGCCGTCGGGGGTGAGCGGCTTGGCGCCGAGCTTGGTGGCGATGACGAGCCCGTCATCGTCGCCGAGGCCGCGGGAGGCGCGCCAGTTGCCCAGCACGGTCTCGCTCTCGCCGCCCTGGTGGCCGGGCAGCCAGGAGATGTAGTTGTTGGAGGTGTCGATGAACGTGCCGCCGGCCTCGACGAACCGGTCGAGGACGGCGAAGCCGGTGGCCTCGTCGACCACGGAGCCGAACGGCATGGCCCCCAGGCAGATGGCGCTGACCTCGCGGGCCGCGGCTCCGGTTCCGATTGTGCGGTACTGCATCAGCCCACTCGTTCCTGTTCGTCGTGGCTGTCGTCGGCGGTGGCCGCCGAGGTCTGACCGGTCTCCTCATGTGCTCGGAGCACGGAGTGGTAGTAGTCGATCTTGTTGCGGATGGCGCGCTGCCGGTCCAGCAACTCCTCGATCTTCGCGGTGAGTTGCGCGTCATGGCTTTCCAGCACGTCGAGCCGGCGAGGAATGGTGTGGTCGCCCTCGCGTACGAGTTCGGCGAACTCGCGCAGCCGGGCGATGGGCATGTCGGTGTCGCGCAGGCAGCGCACTAGATAGAGCAGCTCAACGTCGGAGGCGCGGTAGCGCCGGTGGCCGCTGGGGGCGCGCTCGACCTCAGTGAGCAGCCCTGCCCGTTCGTAGTAGCGCAGGGTGTCATGGCTGATGTCGAAACGCTCGGCCACTTCACCCGGCGTGTAGTACTCGCTCATGACCAAAAGCTTGGCACCTGGAGCGCGCTCCAGGTCAAGCCGAGCCGTGGGGGATGTGGCGGCCGGGGTGTGTTTTTCGGACGGTTGGGATGTGGGGCCGTGGTGTGGGAGTCGTGAGAGTGTTCTTCGTTGGCTCGTGCCTCGATCGCTGCGCGATCTCGCCAGCCTGTGAAGGCGACGGTGTGGGCGCTCACCCGCCTACGCCCACCGCCCGCCCTCGCCGCCCGTACCCAAAACAGAACTTAGGCGGTTCCCTGCGGTGCGGCTCCGGAGATGGCTCCGACGACGGAGCGGGTGAGGTCGTTGATCACGGTCTCGGCGGCCACCTCAGGGTGGTCCAGCCACCACTCCCCCGCCGCCTGGACCATGCCGACCACGGCGTGGGCGGTGATCTGGGCGCCCACCGGGTTAGGGATGCGTCCCTCGTCGACGAATACCTGCGCCAACTCTTCGCCGAGGCGGCGCACCATCATGCCCAGGTCGCCGCGGGTTTGCGGGTCCTCGGCGGTGGCGCGGTCGATGAGGAAACGGTAGAGGTTGAGGTTGGCGCGGATCATCCCCAGATAGGCGCCGACGGTGGCGCGGGTGCGCGACCACAGGTCGGTGCCGTTGTGCAGCTCGGCGCGGACCCGCTCCATGAGCGGGTCGACGTGGCGTTGGGCAAGGGCGCGGTAGAGCCCGCTCTTGTCGCCGAAGTGGCGGTAGAGGATGGGCTTGCTGATGCCGGCTTCGACCGCGATCGTCGCCATGGCCGCTTCGGGGCCGTCGCGTTGGATGATGCGGTCGGCGGCGTCCAGGATGGCGCGGCGGCGTTCGGGGTTGCGTCCGCGCCCCCCGCCGGGGTCGGCGGCCATCTGGGGGGCCAGCGTGCCGAGGGGGCGGTGGTTCTGGGGTGTGGAGTTAGGGGAAGCCACACCATCAAACCGTAGCGCGTAGCCACGGAGTGCGCCGGAAGACGAAGGTGACGGCGAAACTGGCCAGCAGCACGACAGCGAGGTGGACGGAGGCCATCGCGGTCATGCCCAGCGGGTAGTCGGGGATGCCGGTGAAATCGCGCACCGTGTAAAGCACGAGCACGTGCACCAGGAAGACGCCGAAGCTGAGGTCGGCGAGGGTCTTAAGCCGGCGGCGGGCGGACTCGGTTTCGCGGTCGGGGGCGGTGAGCAGTGGCCAGCCGGTGCCCACGGCGCGAAACAGCAGGAACGCCGCCACGGACATGACGACGACCGTGGGTGAGAGGTAGTCGTAGAGGTAGTTGGACTCGGTCCCCCAGCCGCCCGAGATCTTGCCCAGCGCCCAGGCGCCGACGGCGGTGGCAGCCACCGAGGCGACGAAGACGCCGCCGGCCAGCCAGGTGTGGCGGCGTGTGAGCGGAACCTCGCGCAGCAGGTAGCCCATCACGTAGTAGCCCACATAGGGCAGAAACCGTGTTACGGCGTTGGGTTCGCCGGCGTTGTCGAAGGCGGCGATGGCCTGGTTGACCACCCCCAACGCGACCATCAGCACGGCGAAGCTCCACAGCATGCGCCTGGGACAGTACCGGGTCAACACGCGCAGGAACGGGGTGAGCAGGTAGAGCCCGGCGAGGACGAACAGGAAGTACAGGTGCAGTGAAGGGTTGCCGGACATGACCGCGCCCACGGCGTCAGAGACGCTGATGCCGGAGCGCAGACGTTCCCAGGCGAGGTAGACCAGAGTCCACACCGCGAGGGGGACCCCGATGCGAGAGAAGCGGCGCGCATAGAAGGAGCGCAGTCCTTCGATGCGGGGGGTGAGCAGCAGGGCGCCGCTGATCATGACGAAGATGGGCACGCACCACCGCACGGCGGAGTCGACGCTGTTGGCCAGCCACCAGGTGGGGTCGCCGAACTCGGCGTAGCGGGTGGTGACCACGGGGGCGAAGACGTGGACGACGACCACGGCGAACATGGCGGCGATGCGGGTGAGGTCGAGCCATGCGGTGGTGATCGGAGTCGCGTCGGAGAGGCCGCTTCGTGCGGCTTGCCGTTCGGGGGTGGTGCTGCCACCCTCCAGGGAAGCCGCAGGAGTGGTCACCGCCATACGTGACTCCCAATTCAGTCGCGGATAGCCAACGCCATAATCGATATCATGTCGTTATTGTCTTCTCAACATCGCCACAGGAACCCTCACGGGACTCTTACTCTCACTTGAAGCAACGAACAATGACTATACGTAGTCATCCCTGGGCAGTAAATACGGACGCCCCGAAGGGGGTCCGGTGTTGGGGAGACCTTCGGCAGCCGACCGGGGCGAAGAGCTGCCGCTGGGGGTGGAGGCGTTCGCCGCGATCGCCCTGTATGTGACCGTGTCGGGGATCGTGGCCGGCGGGGCGCGCGTGTTCGCCTGGTGCTTCGCCGCCGGGGTGCTGATAGTCGGCGCGTTCGGCCAAGCCAGCTACCACCTGTCGACCGCTGAGCGGCAGCCGCACGCAGCGCCGATACCGGTGATGGTGTTCGTCAGTGTGTTGCCGGTTGTCGTGGTGGGGCTCTCCTCGGTGCTGCTGCACCTGGCCGAGCGGCAGTACCGTGCCGGATACCGGCAGCCTGCCGGAGAGCGTGCCGGAGCTGCCAGATGCCCCCCCCACCGCCGGTGCCGGAGGGCGCCCCGTGGGACCGGATACCCGCATGGGCGGCTGAAAACAACGCCTACCTGGAGCGTCTCGGTATGATCCGGCACAGCCCCGGCACACGCCAGTGCCGCCGTCGACACCCAGCACCACGCCGACGTGATCCCCTACCCGAGGACGACCCGCGGCGTGCCGCCCGGCATTCAAGGGACAGACACCGCCCGCCGATGGGCGTAGAGGATGAGCGGGTGACCTGGCTACACCCGGCCATTTCAGGTGACACGATAGACACACTGGGTTACGTTCCTGGGGCGTCCCCAACGCAGGGAGGTAATCCCGCCATAAGGCAAATCGGCAACGGGTAACTCCTCGGTAGCGCACGTGCTGTTCCTCGCCGCCTCGTGCTCGCCTAGACATGCGTGGTAACTGCGGGTCTTGGGGGGCGACCTCGCCCCGCTGCGGTAGCCGTCGAGCCGCCGCTATTGCCACCGTTATACCGACAAACGGCCTGTCGTCATCTACGCTTCCCAGGAAGCAGTGCTTCCGTGGCGGCTTCACTCGCGTGTCCGGCCAAGCCTGAGGAAGCCCTCACACAGCCACATCTGTGACCAGCCAAGATCCCCGAATTTCAGCGAACCCCCCGGGGCAATCGCAGCACTGGAGGTCCACTGAAAAAATGCCTCCCGAACCGCCCAACACACCCATCATGGCCAGCAACTTTACCCTCGGGTCCTCATCACCCCTACGAGGGGTAGCAACCAGTACTACGGGTTGGTTGTTCGAGCCCTTGGTGAGCTCTTGAGAAGCGCGATAAGCGGGGACGGTCCCATGCAGGGGGTTTTCCGCCGCCCCCACTTCGTTTACGGCTCCACGTTCGACATACCCGCCCGCCGAGCGTCAACACGATCATCAACACCCATCCGCGAACGGCCGGTAAATCGCGGGAAGGATCGGATAACACGGCCCCGCGCGCCGTACCCGAGATCACCGTCGGACGATGCGCACCCACCTTCGCCCATGCCGTCTTGACCTGGTGAAACGTCACCGCACCGGCAGGCCGGTGACGGAGCGGCCGATGATGAGGCGTTGGATCTCGCTGGCGCCCTCGAAGATGGTGAAGATCGTGGCGTCGCGACCAGTTCCCGCAGGTCAACACAATCACCCCGCCCCCGGGATCAACACGTCGTCAACACTCGACACCTCACCTGTCCGCGGCAACTCCGCGAACGCCGCCTGTATCGCCGCCCGCGCCTCCGTCGCCACACGCGGCACCATGTGCCCATAGATCCGATACGTCGTCTCGATCTGCTGATGCCCCAGCCACCTGCTGACGTGGGTAATATCGACCCCCCGCGCCAGCATGACCGCCGCCCACCGGTGCCGCAGATAATGGGACGTCATGAACTCCGGCAACCCCGCCAGCTCGACCGCTTTGCGGAAGTGCTCGTTGTAGGAGTTGCGCACCACCCTCGGGTGTTTGCGCCCCGGCACCACGTACCCGTCCGCGTCAGGCGGGAACAAGGCGATGTGCTGCTGATACCGCTCCTGGACGAATTCGGGCACCGGAACATCCCGATACTGGCCTTTACGCCGCCACTTGCACGGGATCACGTTCCCGTCCGGGTCTACCTGTTCTTCCACTCGGTACACGGTGCCGCCCTCCCGGAACTGGTTCGCGTTCACGGCGAGAGCCTCCCCAATACGCAGCCCACACCCGTACTGGAACCAGGCCGGGAGCCGCCAATCCGCCGGGAACCGGTTCACGAACGTGGTGAGCTGGTCCATAGGCGGGTCGATCAAGATCGCACCTGACACCACCACCGGCAGGTTCACCCGCACACATGGCGACTCCGCTATCCGCTGGTTATTCCGGGCCTCGGCGAAGATCGCGGCGATCGCCACATACACTCCGGCGATCGTCGAACCGGCGTAGAAAGGATCTCCGTCCTCATCCTGCGCGTTTTCCATCTCCGCCACCAGATCCACGACGTGCTCGCGGGTGATCTCGCGCAGCGCCAGGTGACCGATGCGGGGATAGGCGTGGGTGCGCAGCGACGACCGATACTTCTTCGCTGAACTGGGGGCGCCACGCCATTTGTCCAAGCGGTCCTCGGCGTAGGTCTCGAACTTCACGTGGCCACCGCTGATGACAGCCGACCTCTTCCCTTCGGCCTTCGCGGCTTCGAGGCGCTTACGTTCCTTGTCAGCGTCCGCCCACTCTGTGAACGACGTCTGGATCGACCTCTTCGCACCCGGAGGCCGGTCCAGAACCTTCCACGTGTGCGGGCACCGGTGCCACTTCTTCATCTGCTGCTTGCGGTCCGTGATGTGCTTCGCACACGCACACCGTTTGAGAACGGTCGCCACAGGGGTCTCCTCGCATAGGGGGTGGGTGAAGAGGGAAGCAACACACCCCGCGAGGACAGGCAGTTAGGCGGCGGCGCGGGTGTCCAGCCACGCCTCCACGTCACGCTCCCGGAACCGGAGCGATCCGCCGACCTTGTGGGCCTTCAGGCCCCAGGATTTCCAGTTGTTGTACAGCGTGCGGCGGCTGATCCCCAACCGGTCCGCGGTCTCCTGCGCTGACAGCATCCGGTTCGACCCTCCAAGCATCCCGGGCCTTCCTTTCTGCGGCACCGGAAAGCGAAGAGTGCCGCTAGTCGAACGGTGTCTTCCTCAGTAGACGCATCTTTTCGGCCGCGTCATCAGCCGAGTGGTACGGGGCCAACCCCGCCGGTCGAGAGGTCAGATGGAAGTCCATGAGCTGACGACGCAGCTCCTCCGGGTCCGTGGACCAGGTCAACGGCCACTGTCCGTCGGCCCACCGCCACACATGAGCAGACGGGAGCGGTCCGGCTGCGCCGGTGATCTGCGTTTCACCTTCAGCGTCAGGCGGGAGTAGGAGCGCGGTGGGGGCGACGTTCAGGGCCAGCGCTAGCGCCATGAGGTCGTCAGCATCAACACGGCGCTGCCCGCTTTCCACACGGGACACCGCGCCCGGGGTCCAGGAACGCCCGTGGTTGTCGGTGAGGCGGCGGGCCAACTCCCGCACGGTGAGGCCGCGCGTGGTTCGTAGACGGTGAAGGTTGGCGCTCACCTGCTTTCCGGTTGGGCCGATCTCGTTCGGGCGTCGCCCCTGGCTGTCGCTCATGAGAGCGAGTTTGCCAGGGGCACACGAGGTGTGTTGCTTCCCCATCTGCATTCCAACATAATGCTAACAACTGTCTCCATAATGAGAACACATGTTGCATTGATGGACTCTCGGGCAGATGCTGAATCTTCGCATGTGAAAGGCCCTGGCCGGTGAGCGAACACCAGCCAGGGCCACCGCCCGGCCCCTGCCGGTCTGACAACACCAGGAGCCGAACGTGATCGATCGTATCCCTGATGACCCGCCGAACTCGGCCCCGCACCAGGAGGGCGAGCCCGCCTCGGTCCGTGACGCCTGCGACGCGCGTTACACCCCCAACGGAGGTGAGCAGTGATGGCCAACCCCACCGTCCCGGAGCTGTCCCAGCTCCTCGATGAACTCGCTGATGCGTTGCATCCGCCGATCGCTGCCCCCGAGGGGGAGGCTGAGCGTGACCGGGTGGTGGCGTTGCGCGCGATCGGGATCTCTCAACTGGTGCGCGACGCCGCCCACACCCCGCCGGAGCGGCTCCGTGGCCATCTGGCCGCGATCGTGGCGAGGAACCCGGTCACCTACCGAGTGTGGGACGACGCCACCACGGGCGGGGGTGAGTAGCGATGGCCGACCTGACACCCGAGGTGCGCGACCTGCTGACGAGTATCTACGACGCCCTCAACGTGCCCACCCCGTCCGACCTGTCCGGCTACCAGGAGCGCGCCGACCTGCAACGCACGCGCGCCTGCCAGGTTCTGGGCGCGCTCGACGCGGTTCTCGGCGAACACGGCGACGCCGCTGTGATCGCCCGCGTGCTGCGCGACACCATGACTCCGGTCACCTACCCGACCGTCGACGAGCCGGGAGGTGGGCGGCAGTGAAGGCGCTGTACATACTCCGGTTCGTAGTCGCCGTCGTCGCCGCGAGTGCGTTCGTGGCGATCTGGGGCGGCTGGGTCGGGCTGGGCACGCTCGCCGGGTTCGGCCCCGTCAACCTGCTGCCCGGCATCGGCGAGGGCCTGACCGTGGATCTCGCCATCACCCTGCCGCTCGGTGTGGAGGCGTTTGCCGCCATCGCCCTGTACGTGGCCGTCTCAGGGATCGTGGCCGGCGGGGCGCGCGTGTTCGCGTGGTGCTCCGCCGCCGGGGCGCTGATGGTCGGCGCGTTCGGCCAAGCGACCTATCACCTGTTGACCGCTGAGCGGCAGCCGCACGCGGCACCGATGCCGGTGGTGGTGTTCGTGTCCGTGCTGCCGGTTGCCGTCCTGGGCTTGTCGAGTGTGCTGCTGCACCTGGCCGAGCGGCACAGCACCGTGCCGGAGACCGGCAGCCTGCCGGAGGCCGTGCCGGAACCGATGCCGGAAAACGAGCCCGAACCCCCGTTACCGCCGATGCCGGACGGCACCCCGTGGGACCGGATACCCGCATGGACGGCTGAAGACGACGCCTACATGGAACACCTCGGCATGATCCGGCACGGTGTCGCCACGTCTGCCGCCGGCGGCGGCACAAGCGGCACAGCCCCGGCACCCCCACGTGCCGCCGTCGACACCCCGCACCGTGCCGACGTGATCCCCCTACCCGAGGACGACCCCCGCCGTGCCGCCCGCGACCTGATCCACGCCGCCCACATGGAAGGGCGACAGATCACCGGCAGCGAGGTCGCCGCCGCCTGCGGCATGTCCGACCGGTGGGGCCGCAGCCAGCTCGCCGCCTACCGCGCCACCACCGGCCAGACGGCCGGCACCCAGTAACCCCCTTGCTGCCGGGGCGGTACGCGGGTGTGCCGCCCAGCAGTAGGCGAGGCCAAACGCTCAGGAACGTGGCCTACAGCAGGCAAGTGTGCTGCCACTCGCGTGTCCGGCAGAGCCTGAGGAGGCCCTGATACAGTCACGTCTGTGACCAGCCGAGATCAGCTGATTTCAGCGAACCCCCCGGGTCAACTGCAGCACTGGAGGTCCACTGAAAAAATGCCTCCCGAACCGCCCGCCGTACCCATCGTGGCCAGCGACTTTACTCTCGGTCCTCATCACCCCTATGAGGGGTAGCAACATGCCCGGCGTCCGGGGGGTCTCCGGGTGCCACAGGTCCTCATCACCCCTATGAGGGGTAGCAACATGCCCGGCGTCCGGGGGGTCTCCGGGTGCCACAGGTCCTCATCACCCCTATGAGGGGTAGCAACAACTTCCCATAGCGGGGCGACGCGGATCACGATCACGGTCCTCATCACCCCTATGAGGGGTAGCAACAGCGCGCATGGCCGCTCGTACCCGCACAGGAGGTGCTGTCCTCATCACCCCTATGAGGGGTAGCAACATCCACGCCTCCACATCACCCACATCCGAGGGCATGGTCCTCATCACCCCTATGAGGGGTAGCAACCGTATCGGCCGCCGTCGAGGCTGTGATCTGCGATCGTCCTCATCACCCCTATGAGGGGTAGCAACCCGGTGGAGCCGCTTCCAGTCGGCTTGAGTCGGACGGGTCCTCATCACCCCTATGAGGGGTAGCAACACGACGATCCCCTGACGCACGAGAAAGCCCGCCCTATGCTGGCCAGTGGACGCCAACCAGCAAGGACGGGCTTAATTCATGGACGAGACTACCAGCATCGGCCCCACGCTCAGGAGCCGCCGCGAGCAGCTCGGATGGACACAGGAATACTTGGCCGAACGCTCCGGCTTGTCGACCGACTACATCGGTCGGATCGAACGCGGTACCCGCACCGCCAGCCTCCAGACGATCATGCGGCTCGCGCGTGCGCTCGACTGTGACCCCGGCGACCTCACGGGGAAGACGAACCGTGTCCAACCCATCGGCGACTCTTCAGTTCTAGCCGTGCGTGACGCGGTCTACGACCCCGCACTCCTCCTTCCCGGCCCACCCGAGGGTGAGCCCACCCCTCCACGCGAGCTCATGCGCACCGTCGAGAAAGGTTACGGCGCCTATTTCAGCGGGGAGTTCGGGGCGCTCGCCGCGATGGTCCCTCGCCTGCTCACCCAGTGCCGCGACGCCCGCCACGCCCACGGCATCACTCCCGTTGCAGCGCCGTATGCCCATGCCTACGACCTCGCTGCGGCGCTGCTGGTCCACACCGGCAAGGACGACGCCGCCTTGGCGGCGATCGAGCGGGCGGTGCTCACAGCGCGGGAGGGCAACGACGAGTTCCGCCCCGTCTCGTTCCTGGGCACGTATGCGTGGGTGTTGCTGCACATGGGCCGCTACCGTGAAGCCGAGTCGTTGGTGGTCCGCGCGGCAGACGACATCGCACCCAGGATGTCCGACACCGACGAACCCCGGCTGGCCGCGTGGGGTGGGCTGATGATGCAGGCCGCCGTCGTCACCGCCACCGACCACCGCAGCGACCAGGCCGAAACCTACCTCGCTGCCGCCCGGTCCGCTGCGGTGCGTATGCCCCAAGAGCAGCGCCGCTACTGGATCTCGTTCGGCCCTACCCAGGTCGCGGTGCAGTCGACCCATATCCATACGACGTTGGACCAGCCGGATAAGGCGCTGAAAGCCGCCCGCGACGTCCAGCCGAACGATCTGCTCTCCATCCAGTACGGGCGGCACCTGCTCGACGTGGCCCAGTCGCAGGTGGCGCGACGCCGCACCGACGAGGCGATGGTCACCGCAGCGAAGGCGCACGAATTGAGCCCGGAGTGGTTCCGGCATCAGCGCGTCGCTGACGCTGTGGTCGAGGAGATCCGGCGGCGGAAGGCGCGTCCGCCGGAGCCGCTCGCGGCGATGTTGACGACCCTGCGCGGCAACTAGTTGGAGGCAACCTGCCGGTAACCCGGACTGTGCGTCCGGGTTACCGTGTGTTGGATCGTGAGTCTGGACAGTACGTCCCTGTAACCGCGCGGCACGTCTGCGTAGCGTCTTTGTCACCCCAAACCTGGGAGGACAGAGATGACTACCCGCGATGTTGAGGCGCTACATGGGCCCTGGGCCGATGACGAAGACAACATCCTGGCGCGCCTCCGGCTTACCTACGGACGATACCGATGGCGCATTTGGCGGGCTGTTCGTGAAGACCGCAGTCTTGGCGATTGGTGTGCACGCCACACCGATACCGGCGCGGACATCACTGCCGCCACTCCCGAGGAGCTGCAACAGGCGCTCGCGGAGGCGGCTCAATGAGCAGCGCCACGTGGCCTGAGTTGAGCCGTGACGACGACGCGATACGCGCCCTCACCGACCGTTTCCCGATCGGTAGCCGAGTGCGGTGTCTGGAAACCAGCGTCGGCGGCACCATCGTCCGCGCCGCTGGCGGCTACCTCGCCGGAGATCCGGAACCGTCGGCGTGGTGGTCCGACGGCGATATCGAGGTGGTCGCGGTGCGGTGGGACGACGCTGGCCCTGACGAGACCGCATGGATCGCAACCGACCGGCTCGGCCTCCTGCCCGCTCCCGCCTGCCCCACCTGGTGCCGGTGCAGCCACCAGGGGCCAGTGCTGGGCCACACCCACTATCTCCATGTGCATCGCACCTACAACGGTGGCGCAAGTATGGAGATCCTCACTGCTTGGGAACAACCGTTCGACGGTGTAGCCGCACGCCCGAGCATCATGGTGCAGCGTTACGCCGGTTCGATCGTGAATGTCGATCTCACCTCCGGCCAGGCGCGCGCATGGGCGGTGCTCTTAGCCGACCTCGGGCAGCAGGAGATGGCTGACGGGCTCACCGAGGCCGCCGACCAGCTTGACCGCGACCCCCTGCCCGGCCCGGCCCTACGCGGCCACGCCGACCGCTTGGACCGGGCCGATGTCAGGAAACTGGTCGCTACAGGTGACCATCTGGGCACAGCGGCGTGGACGCTGGGCGAGCTTGGCGACCGGCTGCGAGACGCCGAGACCGGCGCCGCGCTGAGCGATATCCAAGTGCGCATCCACCGGCTCCGCGACGACTTGGCCGCGCTGCTCGCGCTCGCCCCCGTGGAGGGGGTGCAGCGATGACCTCCTCCGGCGTGGAGCCCACACCGCAGCCCCGCGACAGTCTCGGCCGGCCCTGGGGGCTGGACACAGAAACGCGGGTCGGCGGGGTCCTCTGGGCCGCACGTCCCTACACTCTGCTGCTCGCCTCACACGAGGTGCAGGCCGGACTCCGGTACGTGCTGTGGGCGGCCGACTGGCCACACCTCACGCACCTGATCGAGCAGCAGCACGCCATCGAAAGTGGCCTGTGGTCAACGCAGCCCTACATGGCCCTAGCGACAGGAGGGCACACGTGACACCACCACTGACCACCACAGAGCTGAGCGAACTCGTGGAGCCGGGCGCGATCCGGGTCGAGGTCACCCCCGACGCGACCACAGTCATCCTGCACCTCGGCCCCCGCGAACCGCTGGTGTTCACCCCCAACGGCGCCAACGCCAAGGACGCCACCGACATCGCCCGCAAGCTCGCAGCGGCCGGGCACTACCTGAACGTACTGCTGTCTACCCCCGAAGAGCGGAGTAAGGCCGCTGGACAGGTCACCGATTTGGCATGGATGTCGGCTCACTAGACCGGGCCGCCCGCCCGCTGTCCACCACTCCTCCCCCCGGAGCCACGCCACACGGCGGGCGGCCCACCCAGCGGCGGTCCGGCCACGAGTGAGGGGCGCGGCCAACCGCCCACCAAGACATCATTCAGAGAGGAGAGAGGCACGATGCGCGAGGCATGGCTATGCGGCTGCGGGGCCGGCGAGTACTGCCCGTGGTGTGTCGAGCAGCGGCGACCGAAGCAGCCGAAGAAATGAGGGGCGTTGACCAGCGGGCGCCCCAATCCCTATCCGCTGGCGGCCTACGTGACCCGCTACCAGCAGGGCATGAGCATCCGCCAGATCGCGCGCGAGCTGGGCGTGTCCTACGGCGCCGTCCGTGATGCGCTCATACGCGCCGGCGTGGAGCTGCGCGGGCGGGGTGGCTATCAGGGGCGCCCTCACGCTGGCCGTCGGGGTTAGGGGTGCCCCGGACGGCCGCGCGGGGCTCCTGCCGGCTCCGGCCGCTCACCCCGGCAGGAGTCCCGCCTTTAGGCCACCTCTCGGTTCCGCCCGCCAGCGCCGCGCTCTCCTGAGAAGGGACTGTATGGCTGTTCTGATCCTCACCAACACCTATGACCCGACCGCTGACGATGTGATACGGCGTCTCCACGACCGCGACGTGCCGGTCTTTCGCGTCGACCCCGCCGACTTCCCGCAGCGACTAAAACTCCATGCGGAACTCGATGCCGGCCACTGGTCCGGTGTTGTGGAGACCGAGAAGCGCTCCCTCGACCTCTCAACAGTCGTCGGGGTCTGGTACCGCCGCCCGCGCCGCTTTGAGTTCCCCGACGGCATGAACGCCTCCGAGGTGGAGTTCGCGCAAGATGAGGCCCGTCGAGGTTTCGGCGGCGTCCTCAACACTCTGCCCGGCTGGTTGAACCATCCGGCGGCGATCGGACGCGCGGAGTACAAACCCCACCAGCTCGCCGAAGCAACGAGTGCGGGGTTGAACGTGCCCCGCACCCTGGTCACCAACGACCCTGCGCGCGCCGAACAATGGTGTAGCGATGTCGGCCGCGTGGTCTACAAACCACTCGGCGCAGCCACATTCTCCGAGGACAACACACACTTTTCCATCTACACGACCCCCATGCCCCCTACCGGGTGGGGAGACCCTGCCCTGCGCCACACGGCGCACCTGTTCCAAAAGCAGATCGACAAAGACTATGAGGTCCGGGTGACCGTGGTCGATGAACACGTGTTCCCCGCCGGCATCCACACCCGCTCCGATGCCGCGCAGGTGGACTGGCGCACTGACTACCAGGCTTTGACCTACAGCACGCCACCTCTACCCCGCCGAGTCCTGGCGGGCGTGCGGGAGCTGACCCGGCGGCTACATCTGCGATACGCCGCCATGGATTTCGCCGTTGACCGCTCGGGCCGCTGGTGGTTCTTGGAAGCTAACCCCAACGGCCAATACGGCTGGATTCAGCACGCGACCACCCATGAGATCGGCGAAGCCATCGCCGATGCCCTCACCAAAAAAGAAACGAGGTAACCCAATGAGCACCACGGCCGTGATCGACGTGTTCCCGCTAGGCAGGGGAGCCGACCCTGTCCGAGAAGACCAACCCAGCGAGTGCCGTCCCTTCGGCATGCGCTACGCCGTACCTCCACAGGACGGACCCACCGTCCCCGGTGATGTGGTCTACGACGAAGAGGTGCAGATGCTCACCCGTGGCGGGAAAATCTGGGCGGACAAAGGTGACCCCACCATGACCGCAGCCCCCACGTTCAAAGACGGCAGCAAACCCACCACTCCGGCCGATTTCGAGCAAGACTCCGACAAGGAAGCGTAATGGCCGCTGCTTCAGCCAGCCCAGGCCGCGAACTCGCCGACATGCTGACACGCGCCGGCAAGCTCACCACACCAGCCTGGGTCCACGCATTCGCCACTGTCCCCCGCCACCTCTTTCTGCCACGCATCTACATCCCGCACCCTCAAGGCGGGTTCACTGTGGCCACCGAAGGCGATCCCGCGTGGCTCGATCTGGCGTACCAGGATGAAGCGTGGGTGACCCAAATCGATGGTGGTTTCCCGGAGCCAGACGAGGACGGGCGGGTATACGGCCAGCCCACCTCGTCTTCGTCGGCGCCGTCGGTGATGGCGCGCATGCTCGACGCTTTGGACGTGGCCGAGGGGATGCGGGTGTTGGAGGTCGGCACCGGCACCGGCTACAACGCCGCGCTGCTGTGTCACCGGCTCGGAGACGCCAACGTGACGAGCGTCGACATCGACCCTGGACTCGTCGAACAGGCGCGCACCCGACTCGCCAAGGCAGGACACTATCCTGCCCTGCACGTGGGCGACGGGGCCACGGGCTACCTGCCCAACGCTTCCTATGACCGCGTGATCGTCACGTGCGGATTCGCCGAACCTCCGTGGGAGCTGATCCAACAGACCGTGCCAGGCGGGAAACTGATCCTTCCGGTGTTTCGCTCCCACCTGCCTGCCGGTGTCATGCTCGAACTCCAAACCGAGGACGAGCCAACAGTGGCGGCGCATGGACGTGTGCTGGAACAATTCGGCGGATTCATGCCCACCCGCGCCATAGCTCCCGCCCACGCCAGCAGCCTGCTTTCTCACCACCAAGGTAAGGAGGGGCAAACACGTGAAACTTCCCTGACGGGAAACCCCGTCTATCAGGGCACCCCGTGGGGATGGTTCGCTGCGCTCACCGTGCCTGACGCCGCCGCGATGATCACCGTCGACAGCCACGGCGCGACCCGACACTGGCTACTGACCGACGACTCGTGGGGCTACCTCACCGAAAACGGGCATGTCACCCAAGGCGGGCCACGACGAATCTGGGACGAGATCGAAGCCGCCCGGGATGAATGGCAACGCTTGGGCGAACCGGCACGCGCAGAGTTCCACGTGACGCTGACGCGCGACGGCACCTGCCACCTGTCGCGGGGGACGTGGAGCGCCACCATCAGCTAGCCGGGCCACCCCCTGACAAGGGCAGACCGGGAAGCCCCCTGAAAAACACAAAACCGCTCCACCCTTGAAAAAACCCAAGGGTGGAGCGGTTACAGTCAGGTGTTCAGATCGGCATTCCGGCCACGAGCCGGGCGGGTGGGGTCGGGTCCACCGGCTCCGGCTCTGGACCCACCAGCGGCCCGTCCGACACCGCAACGTGGGAGATCCACAGCGGCGGGTAGGCTCCCCCCAGCGCGAGGTCGATCCCAGCACGGGTGGAGGGTCCGGCCTCCCCATCGATCAGGCTGTAGCCATAGTCGGTTTGGAACTGCTCGACAGCGTCCACGGTGACCTGGCCGTAGTCCCCGTCCGCTCCCCACGACCCGAGATCGTAGCCGAGATCAATCAACTCGTTCTGCAACTCGGCGACCTCACTGCCCTGGTCGCCGTACCGCAGTGTGGGACGGACCCGGTACCGGTACCCCGTGAGCTCCACCGGCCCCGACAAGGTCTGACCACTCCAGGTGAGTACCCGCGGGTCAGTGTCGGCGTGGCCGGGGTAAATGCGCAGTACCGTGTCCGTGCCGTCGCACCGCAGCTCCAACCGGAGCCACTGGTCGCGCGTGTGCAGCGTCCCGTCCCACGGCGGGACGATGAGGGACGCCGCGAGATCATCTCGGGCCAGTTTGGCGTACAAGTAGCCCGACCCGGTTTCGTGAGTGATCAGCCCCAACCCGTCGCTGGGGAAGCCGGCGATCCAGCGAACTTCATCCCCGCCCACAACAGGCATCTACACCCCAGCCTCGCCATCCCCCAGGCTCAGCGGCAGCAGATTTACGACGGGCTCAACTAGCCCTCGCCCTGCCCCGGCTCACCCCCCGATCGAGCCGGGGCGTCAGCGGACACTGGGACTCCTTGTTGACGGCTTCCACACCATGCTCCGCGTATACGAACGTCCCCTGACCTAGATGCAGGTCAGGGGACGTTTCTCTGTCAGGTCACACTCGACATACACGCCCGCCGATCGTCAGCACGATCGTCAACACCCGTCCGAGAGCAACCAAGAAAAACCGGTAAAAATCGGTAAATCTTCCTTGCCGCAGTCACCGGCAATCGGCACGCCAGCCACCGGCCAACCAACACGCATCGACGCCCAACACAGTCACTTCTAATGTCTTGACCTGGTGAAACGTCACCGCACCGGCAGGCCGGTGACGGAGCGGCCGATGATGAGGCGTTGGATCTCGCTGGCGCCCTCGAAGATGGTGAAGATCGTGGCGTCGCGGTGCCAACGCTCGACCGGGTAGTCCTTGGTATAGCCGTTGCCACCGACGATGCGGATGGCGTTTTGGGTGACCCAGGTGGCGGTCTCGCTGGCGAAGAGTTTGCTCATCGAGCCCTCGGCCTGCTCGAAGTCCTTGCCGTTGCGGGCCATCCAGGCTGCGCGCCACACCAGCAGTCGGGCGGCGTCGATGCGTGTGGCCATGTCGGCGAGTTGGAAGGCCACCCCCTGGTTGTCGGCGATGGGCCGGCCGAACTGGGTGCGCTCGGTGGCGTAGTCGCGGGCGTATTCGAAGGCGGCACGGGCACAGCCCACCGCCATGGCGCCCACGGCCGGGCGGGAGGCTTCGAAGGTGCGCATGGCCGCCTGGCCGCGTGAGTGCCGGCCCTCGCGGGCGCGTGCCAGGCGCTCGTCGAGGGCCTCCTTGCCGCCGAGCAGACAGCGCCCGGGCACGCGCACGTCGTCGAGGATGACCTCGGCGGTGTGGGATGCGCGGATACCGTGCTTGCTGAACTTCTGGCCCTGGCGCAGGCCGGGGGTGCCTGGGGGGACAACGAAGGTGGCCTGGCCGCGCGCGCCCAACTCGGGCTCGACGCTGGCGACGACGACGTGGACGTCGGCGATACCGCCATTGGTGGCCCAGGTCTTGGTGCCGTTGAGCACCCACTCGTCGCGGGCCTCGTCATAGCGGGCGCGGGTACGGATGGCCGCGACGTCGCTTCCGGCGTCGGGCTCGGAGGAGCAGAACGCGCCGAGCTTGATGTCATCGGCGGTGCCGAACATCTGCGGCGCCCACTCGAAGAGTTGTTCCTGACTGCCGTTGGCGGCCACCGCCACCGCGGCCAGGGTGGTGCCGGTCAGGGCGAGGGCGATGCCGGGGTCGCCCCAGTACAGCTCTTCGTAGGCCACAGGGATGCCCACGCCGGTGGGTTCCAGCCATTGGTTGGCGTAGAAGTCGAGGGAGTAGAGGCCGATCTTGGCGGCCTCCCGCAGAATCGGCCACGGGGTCTCCTCGCGTTCGTCCCACTCGGCGGCGGCAGGGCGGATGACGTCGCGGGCGAAGCCGTGGACCCAGTCGCGGATGTCGCGGACGTCCTCGCTGAGTTCGAGGTTGAAGGCGGGATCGGGCTGAGCGGCGCTGTCTGTCATGGGGAGGTCTTTCTGATGCGTGGCGGGGCGAACGGGGAGGTCGGCGTTGGGGAGTCACCGTGAGCAGCAGTGTTACCAACGGTAACACAATTCTAGCGGCACGGTCCGGGCACGATCACCGTCCCGATCGGGACGGGTGTCCCCGCGCCGGTGTCACGCCGTGCGGCGCTTGGGCCCGGCGCTGGGCAACGCCCCCATCGGCCCGGGGAGGTCTCCCCCCGAGCCGAGCGAGGCCTACGCGGGCGCGTGTTGGAGGCCCCGGCTGGACGAGCGGGGCGGATCAATCCTCCTCGTAGCGTTCCAGGAAGGTGTAGACGTCGGTCTCGTCGACACCGGGGAAGGTCCCCGGCGGCAGGGCGGCCAGCACGTGGGAGTGAGCCCGCGCCGAAGGCCAGACGTGGCCCTCCCAGCGGGCGGCCAGCTCGGCCGGTGGTTGGACGCAGCACTCGCCGGTGGGACACGCCGATGTGGTGCGGTTGGTGGTTTCCCGGCCACGGAACCAGCGCGACTCCTTGTAGGGCACTCCCAAGGTGATGGCGAAGTTGCGCTCCCGACTGGGGTCGACGTGGGCTACGCAGAAGTGGGTGCCGTTGGGCTTGTCGGTGTACTGGTAGTAGATCGAGTAACGGTCGGGGGAAGCGAAGACCTGGCGCCCCGACCAGTAACGACACATCCGCTGACCCTCGATGGCGCCGGTGTCGTCGGTGGGAAAGATCAGCCCGTCGTTCTCGTATGCCTTGTAGATGATGCCGGTCTCGTCGTTGCGGATGAAGTGACAGACCAGGTCGAGGTGGGGCGTGGCCAGGTTGGTGAAACGGTGGGCGGCCATCTCGTAGGAGACCGAGTAGACGTCGCGCAGGTCCTCCACCGAGAGGTCGCGGGCCTGCTTGGCTTCGCGCAGATAGTCCACGGCACTGGACTCGGGGATGAGCACGGCGGCGGCGAAGTAGTTGGCCTCGACGCGCTGACGCAGGAAGTCGGCGAAGTCACGGGGGTGGGAGTGGCCCAGCACGAAGTGGCCCAAGGTCTGTAGCAGGATCGTGCGCGGGGTGTGCATGCCCAGCGACTCGCGTTTGAGGTAGAGCCGGCGGTTGCGCGTGTCGGTGACCGAGCGCACCGAGCGCGGCAGGTCGTGGACGTAGCGCAGCGTGAAGCCGTGGTGGGTGACGATCGACAGGATCTGGCCTTGCGACAGCGCTCCGCCGCGGTAGCCCACGGCCTCCAGTGTTTCCTGGGCGACCTTCTCGATGTCGGGGAAGTAGTTGTCGCGCTCGCTCATCTGCCGGCGCAGCTCGGCGTTGGCGCGGCGGGCCTCCTCGGGGGTGGCCGTGGGTTTGACGGTGCGGCGCTTGAGCTCCTCATAGAGGGAGACGATGTGTTCGAGGACGTCGTTGGGCACCCGCTTGCCCACCTTCAGGTGGGGCAGTTGCAGCGACTGATACACCGGATCGCGCTGGGCTTCCTCGACGGCGATCTCCAATTGGGCGCGGCGGCTGGGAGGCTGGCGCGAGAGCAACTCCTCCACCGAGACCTCGAGCTCCTTGGCCAAGGCGGTCAGCAGCGACAGCTTCGGCTCGCGCTTGCCGTTCTCCAGCAGTGACAACTGCGAGGGGGCGCGGCCGACCCGTTCTCCCATCTCAGAGAGGGTCAACCCGCGTGAACGACGCAAGTGGCGCAGCCGCTGGCCGAAGGTGACGAGATCCAGGTCACTCGGCAAAGCCGGTATTTCTTCAGTCCCAAAGTACGCCATGCGTTCATGATAGGGAAAGAATCGCAAATCTTCACCCTGGACGGGCTCGAAAAAGCTTGGAACTTTGCGAAGAATAATAGTTACCGGCGGGGAACAAACCGCGGTTCCACCGGCTCCGGCGTGGCTGACACGTTGCGGGAAGCCGTGGGGGTCTCCAGCCGGGTGACTTTCCAGGGGACGAATCTCGAAGGCGGTACACAGATGAGCATCAGCGATCGCCAGCGGCAGGCAGCCGCCGAGCTGCACGAGCAGTGGCAGACCGACCGGCGCTGGGCGGACGTCGAGCGCACCTACAGCGCCGAGGACGTCGTGCGGCTGCGCGGGTCGGTCACCGAGGACCACACGCTCGCGCGGCTGGGCGCCGAGCGACTGTGGCACCTGCTCCACACGGAGGACTACGTCAACGCCTTGGGCGCGCTCACCGGTAACCAGGCGGTCCAGCAGGTGCGCGCCGGCCTCAAGGCGATCTACCTCTCGGGCTGGCAGGTGGCTGCCGACGCCAACCTGGCCGGCCAGACCTACCCCGACCAGAGCCTCTACCCGGCCAACTCGGTCCCGCAGGTGGTCCGGCGCATCAACAACGCCCTCCTGCGCGCCGACCAGATCACCTGGTCGGAAGGTGACGACAGCGCACCGCACTGGCTGGCGCCCATCGTCGCCGACGCTGAGGCCGGTTTCGGCGGTGTCCTCAACGCCTACGAGCTGATGCGGGGCATGATCGCGGCCGGGGCCGCGGGCGTGCACTGGGAGGATCAACTCGCCTCGGAGAAGAAGTGCGGCCACCTGGGCGGCAAGGTCCTCATCCCCACCAGCCAGCACATCAAGACCCTCAACGCCGCTCGGCTGGCGGCCGACGTCTCGGGGACGCCCACGCTGATCATCGCCCGCACCGACGCCCAAGCCGCGACGCTGATCACCAACGACATCGACGAGCGCGACCAGCCCTTCATCACCGGCGAACGCACCGGCGAGGGCTTCTACCGGGTGCGTAACGGGCTGGAGGCCTGCGTGGCCCGCGGTCTGGCCTACGCCCCCTACTCCGACCTGCTGTGGATGGAGACCTCCACCCCGGACCTGGAGGTGGCGCGCCAGTTCGCCGAGCGGATCAAGGCCGAGTACCCCGACCAGATGCTGGCCTACAACTGCTCGCCGTCGTTCAACTGGCGGCGTCACCTCGACGAGTCCACGATCGCCAAGTTCCAGCGCGAACTGGGCCACATGGGCTACACGTTCCAGTTCATCACCCTGGCCGGGTTCCACGCGCTGAACCACTCCATGTTCGACCTGGCCAAGGGCTACGCCGAGGGCGGCATGAGCGCCTACGTGCAGCTCCAGGAGGCCGAGTTCGCCGCCGAGTCGGCCGGCTACACCGCCACGCGCCACCAGCGCGAGGTTGGTACCGGCTACTTCGACCAGGTCAGCGCGGCGATCACCCCCGACGGCTCCACCACCGCACTCACCGGCTCTACTGAGGAGGAGCAGTTCGCAGCGGCTCACTGACGAACGCTCCTCGTTCCCGATGGTGCCCGCCCCGCTTTCGTGGCTGGGGCGGGGCGGGCGCCGTCACCTGGCCACCGGCCCCGCGGACACCGTGTCACCCGCGGGGCCGGTGGCGTGTGCGCCCAGGTTTTTCCGCCTCACCGTCACGCCGCAGCGCTTAGCTGGGTAGCGGCCAACCAGCGGGCCGGTGGCCAGCGCCGGCCCGGCTCTTTCCGGTGCGGGCCGTTACGGCCGCGCCGGGGCGGGTGTAGCGAACGCGAGCGGAGGTAAGTACGCCATGGCCGACAACCAGCCACATGCCGGACTGAAACGCTGCCTGGCCGTCGCCCTCATCGCTGCGCTGCCGCTTGCAGGCGTGGTGGCCTGCGAGGACACCGGCGGCGAGGAGGAGATGACGCAAAACGAGGAAGGCGAGCAGGAAGGGCAGCAAGAGGAGGAGCAAGACCGGGGTTACTGAGGCGACGAGGGCGGCGACACCTACCGGTCGACCAGGAACAGGAAACGCACGTACAGCCCAAGGAAACTCGAAAGACACGTTGGGTTAACCGTGTCGTCGCCATTTCTCCCATTTTCCTCTATTTTTAGTAACTTTAATTTCACTTGGTGTGTCCTCCCATCCGGTTGGCTGCTGTACGACGGACTCTCGTCCGCCGCGCCGTCTCGCTCCCCCCTTCTGCGAGGCGGCGCCGAAACCGCGACTCTTGGAGGGACAGATGAAGATCGAGGAACCTCTCACCATCGCCCGCAGGATCGCGGCGGCCACAGCGATCGCCGCTTTCGCGACCTTTTCCGTGACCGCCTGCAACGACGGCGGCGGCGAGGGCGCCGACAGCGGCGAGAGCCCCACCGCCGAGGAGACCACCGCTGAGGAGACCACGGCGGAGTAGGCTGCGCGCCAGCCCGCAAGCCGGCGCGCCCGCTGCGGCGGTGCGCCGGCCCTTGGCACGCTCGTCTCGATGCCGGCCATAGCGCTCGTGCCCTGTTCGGCCATGCGCGCCTACGATGGCATGATCGGCGGTATGTCCGAATCCACCTCCGGTTCTCGCGCGCCAGCCGAGCCCGCCGCCGAAGCCGAGGCGCCCCACGCCACACCGTTTCCGAGCGCCGGCGTCTTGACGCCGCGGCTGCTGGCCGGGGAGATCCTGTGCGTCCTCGCCCTGTCGCTGGGAGCGGCGGCGGTCTCGGCCGCGATTTCCTTCGTCGGCGCCCTGACCGCGCCGGAACCGCTGGCCGAGCAGACCGCGAGCCTCGTGGGTCCCCAGGCCGCACAGCAGCGCCCCTGGTTGGATCTGACGCGCCAGATCTCCTCGCTGGTCTTTGCGATGGCCCCGGTGGCCTTGGTGCTGTACCTGCTGTACCGCAGCCGCGAGTCGGCCCGCACGATCGGCTTCGACCTCACCCGTCCCAGCCGCGACCTCGGGATGGGCGCCGCGCTGGCTGCCCTGGTGGGCCTGAGTGGACTCGTCGTCTACCTCGTCTCCTGGCAACTGGGATTGGCCGTCACGGTGGCGCCCAGCGCCCTCAACGAGAGCTGGTGGCGGCTGCCGGTGCTGGTACTCCAGGCCGTCAAAAACGGCGTGCTCGAAGAGGTGATCTTCGGGTACCTGCTGCTGCGATTGGGGCAACTGGGCTGGTCACCGGTGCGTTCTACAGCGGCGGTCGCGCTGCTTCGGGCCTTCTACCACCTCTACCAGGGCCTGGGCATGTTCGTCGGCAACCTGGCGATGGGGCTGGTGTTCGGCTGGCTCTACCACCGTCACGGCCGGGTCATGCCGCTGGTGGCCGCCCACAGCATCATCGACATCGTCGCCTTCGTGGGCTCGGCGTATCTGATCGGGCGCGTGGGCTGGCTGCCAGGAGGGTGAGCCCGCCCGGAGCCCCTCACTTGCGCGCCGCGGCAGCCTCCAGCGTGTCCTCCAGATAGCGGGGACGCCCCAGGAACATCCCCGCGGTGAAGTTGAGGGCGACGATCCCCATGACCATGGCCAGCGGAACGTCCCAGCTACCGCTCACCTCGCGCAGCAGCCCGAACAGGAAGGGCCCCAGACCGGCCATGAGGTAGCCGATGCTCTGACTGGCCGCCGACAGCGCGGCGGTGCCGTCGGCGGTGCGGGTGCGCAGGGCGAACAGGGTCAGCGCGAACGGAAAGGTGCTCATGGCCATGCCGATGAGGGTGGCCCACGCCCACACGCCGGCCACGGGCGCCACCCACAGACCAGTGAACCCGGCGATATAGGCCAAGAAGAAGCACACCACGAAAATCCGGTGGTCACGCACCCGGGCCGCCAGCCCCGGCAGCGTCAACGACACGGGGACACCCAAAGCGGTGAGGTAGGACAGCGCCAGCCCAGCGGTGGTGGCGTCGAGCCCGCTGTCGCGCAGCAACTGCGCGAACCAGCCGAACATGACGTAGGCCACGATCGATTGAGTGCCGAAGAAGACAACGCTTTGCCACCCCATGGCGGTGCGCAGCACCTGGCCGACACTGATCGCCCGCCCCTCGGGGGCACGGCCGGGCTCGCGGCGCAACGTCAGCAGCCACGGCACGATCGCCAGCAGCCCCAGTACCGCGTAGCAGCCCAGCGCCACCCGCCACCGGCCACCGGTCGCCTCGGCCAGCGGAACCGTCATAGCCGCGGCCAACGCGGTCCCCGCAGCCATAGCCGTGGTGTAGAGCGTGGTCATCGCCCCCACCCGGTGCGGAAAGTGCTGCTTGACCAAAGTGGGCAGCAACACATTGCCCACGGCACCGCCCGACAACGCCACCGTGCTCAGCGCCAAAAACAGCCAGGGCTGCCCCGCCAGCACGCGCGTGCCCAGCCCGAGGGTGAGCGCCGCCAGCGCGACCACCAGCACGTGGTGTTCACCGAAGCGACGGATGAGCAGCGGCGTCAGCGCGCCAAACGCCGCAAAGCACAAGACCGGTAGGGTGGTCAGCATACCGGCGGTGGCACCCGACATCGCCAGATCCGAGGTGATCTCGTCGAGGACCGGACCGATACTGGTAATGGCGGTACGCAGGTTCAACGCGGCCAACCCAATCCCGGCCACGAGCGCTGCCACCAACCAGGCGGGGTGGGCGCCTGTGGGCCCCCCGGTCACCTCGTCGGAGGCTCCCGTTCGCCCGGTCGTCATACTTGTCACCTCGACTTCACATTCATAGGATGACCCTATCTACAGGGGAGAGGGTAACGCATCGCGCAAGCGCCACCATGTGCCAGGCGCATCTGGTCTAAGCTCCGGCCTTGACCGGCTTGTCGAAAACCGGCTCCGCGCGGCCCAGCGGAGCGGCCGTCACCCCGTAGGAGGTAAGCTCGTGCCCCTCGCCTCGACGCGCAGATCTGGACTCGTCGACCAGGTGATCACCCAGTTGCGGACGCAGATCGACTCTGGAGAATGGTCGATCGGGGACCGCATCCCCACCGAGACGGAACTGTCCGACCAACTGGAGGTCGGGCGCAACACTGTACGCGAAGCGGTGCGCGCCCTCGCCCACGCTGGCCTGCTGGAGATCCGCCAGGGAGCAGGCACGTTCGTACGCGCCTCCAGCGAGTTGGGGGGCGCGCTGCGCCGCCGGCTGGAGCGCTCCCGGCTTAGGGAGAAACTGGAGGTGCGCCGTGGCCTGGAATTGGAGGCCGCTCGCCTAGCGGCGCTGCGCCGTACCGAGGCCGACCTGGCCGAGATCGACGCTGCCATGGCGTTACGCGAAAGCGCATGGGCCAACCAGGAGATGGGAGCCTTCGTCGAAGCCGACTTCAGCGTGCACCGCATGGTGGTCAAAGCCACACACAACTCGCTGATGATCGAGCTCTACGACGACATCGCGCAGGTGGTCTACGAGAGCATCGCCCACACTGCACGCGACGAGCCGGCACACACGGAGGGCATCGATCACAGCGCCCTGGTCGAGGCCATCCGCGCCGGCGACTCCGAGCTCGCGCTGCGGGAGGCCGCCTGCTACATCGACGAATTGTTGAGCCTGGCCCAAGACTGAGCTACCCCGCACCGTGCCACTCCTCGTGCGCGCGGCGTCCTCCCCAACGCCGCCGCGCAGCGAAGGACAGCAGAGCTTACGCCCGCTGGCTGTCGCCGAGGTCTACCCCGGAACCGTTGCGGCAGGGCCGTGCCGCTTTCCGGGGACGGTCGGTGGCTCCGGCAAGGAACGAGGGCACGGTGCGGGGTCTCGCCCACCGGGCGGGCCGATCCGGCGACGTCGGCTCTCCACGCCCCACGTACGGCTGTGTGCTCCAACTTAGGTGCCCGGATTAGCTGTGGGCCGCACCCACGGCGGCGCCGGCGGCCTTGGTGCCCCCTCCATCGATCTGGTACCGCTCACGCAACACCGACAGGTGCTCCCAGGTCTCGGCGTGGCCGACGTCGGGGCAGCAGCGGATCGCCTCTAGGGCGTCAACGAGGGTAGCGCGGTCGGTGGCGGTGACGCTGCCGATGATGTCGTAGCGACCGAAGCCGGTACTGGCAAACGACACTCCGGGCAGCTCGGCGAGGCGGTGCGCCACCGTTTGGGCCTCCCCCCGGCAGCACAGGCCAAAGCCCACGTTCTCGTTGGCGCCCACGGCCGAGGGCTCGATCAGGGCGGTGACGTGGACCACGCCGGCGTCGATGAGTCGGACCACCCGGGAACGCGCCGCCGCCTGTGACAGGCCAACGCTGCGGGCCAGTTCGGCGTAGGAGGCCCGGCCGTCGCGTTGCAGATGGCGGATGAGCCGCCAGTCCAGCGGATCGGTGGTGACGTCGCGCAGCGTGCGGCTGCCGGAGTAGGCGTCTTTGACGATGGTGTCGGCCCGAAACGCCTCCGCGGCCGTCACGCCCGGCAGGGAGCGCAGCTCTCCCAGCTCGCGTGCGAGCGCGGCGTCGTCGCGCACCCGCACGTGGGCTACCGCGGGGAAGCGTCCGGCGGTGAGTGCGGCGAAGGTCACCGCCTCTCGGCTCGTCAGCTCGTCCATGACGGGGCGCACAGGGCCGGCCACGCGCAAGGAGATGTGCCCGAATACGTCCATGCCCAGTACACCGGCGTGCAAGACGCCGACGATGCGGATGGCACCGTTGGCGATCAGGTGTTTGACCCGGGCGCGTACCGCCGTGCGCGACAGCCCCACACCGTCGGCCAGTGCCTGGTAAGTCGCTCTTCCATCCGCTTGCAGCGCTCTGACGAGCGCGGCGTCGACCGCATCGAGCACGATGAATGCCTTTCGTTCCATGACGGCGCCATCTCCCCCCGGCGCCGCCCCCTCCTGCGGCCAGATCATGGCAGTTGTGGCGACGGTTAACTACTGATCATGAAAGAAACAAGCCTGACTTTGGACCGCTATGTTCTGAGAGTCAGACAAGGAGCAACGTTAATGGGTGTATCAGACAGCCGGCAGGTGAAGCATGAATCCTGCCAGGGTGCGAACAACTCCGACAAAGGGCGACACTGTATGCGCATCAATGATGGTCCGCACGGTAGGGGAAGGTGAGAGCCATCACGCACACATGGCCGCTCCTCGTGTCCGGACACCGCGTCAAACAGCGTAGGCGGAGGGGAAACACATGAGCGAGGCGCGGCACGAGCAGGAAGGACAACATCCTATGGGGGCGAGACGCGCGTTATTGTGGACAGCGGTCTCAGCCGTGATTCCCGGTTGCGCACACCTGCGCACCGGGCGACGCTGGAGCGGCGGGATCATCCTCGCCTGCTACATTGTGCTGCTAGCTGCGGCAGGTATCGGTGCCGCTATGGTCAGTGGCGACGTCGTCAGCGGCGCCCGTATCGTCGTGCAAGGCCAGTGGCTCCTGACCGCGGCAGGGGTCGCCTTCGCCGTCGCGGTGCTGTGGATGACCGTCATCATCCACTCCTGGGTCATCACCAAACCGCCCCGCAACGGGTGGGGCACCCGGCTCACGGCCGGATTCATTGTGGCTGTGCTGTGTGTAGCGGTCGCCTCCCCCGCGGCTCTCGTCATGCGGAGTTCCTACACCGCTTACGATACACTCTCGACCGTCTTCGGCCCGGAACCCGACGCGCCGCACGATGCCAGTGATCCGTGGGACGGTGCCGAACGGATCACGATGCTGTTGCTGGGCGGCGACTCCGGAGACAATCGCTACGGCCTACGCACCGACTCCATGATCGCGGCCAGTATCGATGTCGACACCGGCGAAGTCGTGCTGGTCAGCCTCCCCCGCAACCTGGAGAACGTACCTTTCCCTCCGGGCACCGAGCTCGCCTTGCGCTACCCCGAACCCCGGGGCTTCGACCGGCTGCTCAACGAGGTCTACCAAACGGTCGCCGAGAACCCCGCGGAGCTGGCCATCGACCCCACGGTGGAGAACCCGGCCGCCGACACGCTCAAGCGCGTCATCGGCAACGCCATCGGTTTGGACCTGGACTACTACGGCCTGGTCGATCTCCAGGGCTTCGAGGATCTCATCGATGCCCTCGGCGGCATCGACGTCTACATCGAAGAACCCATCATCTACGGCGAGCGGGAAGAGGGCATCCTGGAGGCCGGGTACCAGCACCTCGACGGCGACGAGGCGCTGTGGTACGGCCGCAGCCGGGTCAACAGCGACGACTACACCCGCATGGGGCGCCAGGGCTGCCTGATCAAATACGTGACCGAGCAGGTGGACCCGACACAGGTCCTCACCAGCTTCCAGGAGTTGGCTGGAGCCACCAAACGGACACTGCAAACCGACATCCCGCAGTCGAAGGTTCCCCACCTGCTCGACCTGGCCGAGATGGCCACGAACGCCGACATGCAGACGCTGCAACTGTCCCCGCCGCAGGTCAATACGGCCAACCCGGACTGGCAGCGCATCAGTGAGCTCGTCGACGAGGCGGTCCGCGACCAAGAGGACACCGAGACCGGCACGAATGCCGCCCCCTCACCCGCCCAGCCGTCGGGCGACGCCTCCCCCTCACAGCCGAGCCCCACGCAGAGCCAAAACGAAGACGACCGGACCGCTTGGCAACGCTACACCGGTTCCGACGAGGCGTCGCCGACCTCTCCTGGCCGCCAGGTCGGGGAGGAAGCCACCTCGCTGGACAAGCTGTGCCCCTAGCCCACGGGCAACCCCCGCCAACCGCAGCCACCCCCGCGTGCGGAGAGCGCGCCGGAGGGTCCCAGACGAGCTTGGACACGTCAGGACCGTCCCCGTGCGCCGGGGCGCGGTGTGGGCGGGGCTGGGGAGGTCGCGTGGTGTTTCCCATCGCTTGCACCTCGATCGCTGCGCGATCTCGGCAGCCTCAAAGGGGGCGCGGCAGCAGAGGAGGCCGCAAACGACGCGAGCGGCCACCGGACGAAGGCAACGCCGCTATCGGAATCGTCGACAGTGCTCAACCGTTCACGGCGGAGGTGAAGCCGGTTTTCCCGCGGAGCGGGGCAGGAAAAGCCGAGCCGTCGCCGGGCGGTTCGGCGTCTGCTCACCGCGGGTGGGTCTGCTGTTCGATGGAGGGGCGCAACAGGGGTGACGGGGCGCCGCCGACCGATCCGGCGACGGAGGAGCCCGACCAGTGCCGCGTGGCGTGCCAGTAGTGCCGGACAAGCTCGGGCAACTCCTGGCGCAATCGGCGCGAGGATATCCCTTTTGCGGCTGTTGACCGGTTTGGAGACCGCTGCTTTGGACGGGAGGTTCACCGGTGGGTGCACATGGTCGGCTTGGCCGTTGAGCTCCACCAGCTCGTACCCAAAGTCGGTACACGCCGACCGCATGCTCTCTTCCCTGCGGTGGAGGTGGGCATCGGAGAACACCGCATGCCAGTACTTGATCAGCCTGTGGAGCGCAGATAAGACCGGACTCCACTCCGGCACAGCGCGACGAAGCAAGAACCCACCGAGACGGTCACCCGACCGCAGTAGGAATCCCCCGGCCCTTAGGCCAGGGAGCGAAAGTCAAAGCTTGGGCCCCGACAACGGGTGACCTCTCCCCGGACACAGCGCCAGGTTGGCGCACTCCCTGTAGCAGATCGCGCAGTCTCGGGGTGGCGGCGAGTTGAGCCGCTCCCGCTCCTGAGCCGCCGAGCTCGCGCAGCGATCGAGGCAGGAGCGAACGACACCACCTCCCCACCCCGGACGAATCTTTACCGACCCCCCGAGGATGTCGCACGGATGGATTCCCTTACAGCCAAGTACGCTCCCGGTGTGGCCACTTCGGTGGAGGCGAAAAACTCGACGGGCGCGCGACAGCACGTGGCGCTTCAACCGCGCCTCCCCCGCGGAAAGCCCCGCCGCTGAGATGGCGGAGACAGCCACTGGCGGGCCAACTGGCAGGCGCCCACCGTCGAAGAGAGGCGCACCCCACAAGGTCACGGAGCCGGCTAGGACACGGAGCCGGCTCCGGCTTGGGCGGCCATGACCGGCCGCCACGAAGCGCCCGCCGGGACCAGATGCGGCGGTCCCGGCGGGTACCTCCCCCACGCTCGCCCGCTGGCGCGCCGCGGCACGTGCCCGACGGGGCGGCCTCTCGCACCGCCACAGGTCTCATGCCCGGCGGCTGCGCTGTCCCCAGCGTCGGGCCCACAAGCGCCTTTTTCGATCTCCATCGACAAGGAGGTCAGATCATGGCCAGGCCCAAAGAGCGAAAAAGCCTCACTGCGCGGCCAGGAACAACGTAAGGGGACACGCGGGCAAGGTGGCCGGCCGCACGCTTGGGCGTGGTGCTGCCTGCCGCCCCACGGGCGGCAGGCTCACGGAGAGGTCGGGGTGAAGCTGCCGTAGCGCCCGCGCTGGTAGAGCAGTGGCTGGCCGTCGTCGCGGACAGCGGTGTCGACGACGCGCCCGACGATGAGCCAGTGGTCGCCGATGGCGAGCAGATCGTAGCGGCGGCACAGCACGTGGCCGAGGGCTCCTTCCAGCAAGGGCAAATCCGCCGGTCCCCGACTCCACCGTGTGGGGGCGGCGAAGCGGTCGATACCTTTGGTGGCGAACCGGATGGCCACCTCCCGCTGGCTGTCGTCGAGGATATTGACGGCGAAATAGTGCGCCTCGCGCACACCTGGCCAGCTACTGGACTCGGCGTTGAGGTAGAACGACACCAGCGGCGGATCAGCGCTGACACTGCTGAAGGAGGTCGCGGTCACGCCCACCGGCCGGGGGCCTCCCGGCGCGGTCACGACCACGACCCCGGCGGCGTGGACCCCCATGACTTGGCGAAAGGCCGCGTCGCTGACCCCGCGGCCCTCGATGCCGGCCTCGGGCGGGGAGTCGGACCGCTGACTCGCGCCGGCGCTCGCGCTCGGCCGGTGGCTGTGGCGCGCGGTTAACGACGCCGTCGACTCGGCTGGATGCAATGAGGCCACCTCGTGTCTCGTTCGTCCTCGCCCGGGGCCGCCGGGCCCATCGCGGCCCCGCTGCCTTCTATAGTCCAGCCGGCGGCGCGCCCGGACTATTCCTCCCGCAGCGACTCGCCCTCCGCCCTACGATCGACACCTTGAGCGTCCGGTTCGTGTCACACCGTTGCCCGCCGCCGGTGGCCCGTGTGACGATCCGGCCGTTCCCAACCGGACGGTGCCGAACGCCGTTAGCTCTCGGCCAAGGGAGGCCGCTTAGCGAAGAATGACAGCTTTTTTGGACATTGGGACTGTTATGGATTGATTGCGGGGAATCTCTCACCTGGGGGTGGTGGGGGGCAATACCCCTTCGGCGCCGTGGCCGCGCTCGGGTGGGGAAGGCGGGGAAGCGGAAACGTCAGACGTTCGAGGAGCGTTGAGAGTCACGTGGAGGTCAGACAACTACGCGGGCTGATGATCGGCATGCTGGTCACGATCGCCATCGTGACACTGGGCGGCTTCGTCGTCGTCCGTGAGCTAGAGAAGACAGGGTCGAGCATGGTGATCCTGCCCTGGGATGAGGAGTGCTCGGTTGCCCTGGGCTCGGGCCGAGTCGGGCTCTCGCGCGAGGACGCCCGGGTCGCGACAACGGCGGTGGCGCTGCAAGCGCGCGGCGCCGAGGCGCCACCGGTGACGATGATCGACCCGGCCGTGATGCGGCGACTGCGCGAGGGCCCCTCCGAAGACGCCGGGCCGAGTCTGGCCTGCCGGGCCAGCCCCGCCGGTGACCTCGCCGAGCAGAAGATGGGCGAGTCGGGCCTGACCGAACGGGCCGAACGGGTGCGCACGGCGATGACCGAGGTCTTCGGCCCACAGGAACTGGGCGGTTTCCAGCCCGGCGGGGTGAGCACGGGGCACGGGGAATCCTCGGCGCACTACGACGGTCGGGCCATCGACATCTTCTTCCGGCCGGTCAACGAGGAGAATCGGCGCGCCGGCTGGCTGCTGGCCCACTGGCTGGTCGCCCACAGCGAGGAACTGCACATCGACGTGATCATCTTCGACGACCACATCTGGAGTACCAGCGTGTCCATGGCCGGCTGGCGCCCCTACAACGCCCCCGAGCCCGCCGACGAGGTGCTGCGCCACCTCGACCACGTCCACGTCGACGTGCAAAAGGGGACACCTCGCGGCCACTGAAGCCGCTCCGCGCCGCCGAGACCGTTGGTCCCACGTCTTCCGACACGCTAGGTTGCCTCATGTGCGCGATATCGACGACGAATTCCTCGCCCTGCCCCTGCGCGACCTCGCCGCGGCGGCCCTGCAACGCGCGCGGGACCTCGGCGCCGAGCACGCCGACTTCCGGCTCGAACGCATCCGGCAACAAAGCCTTGTCCTGGCCGATGCGGCGGTGGAGACCGCGGCCGACCATGACTCCCTCGGCTTCGCCGTCCGCGTGATCCACGAGGGCACGTGGGGCTTTGCCGCGGGCACCGAGTTGACCGCCGACGCCGTGGCGGCGGTGGCTACCGAGGCGGTGGAGGTGGCCAGGGTCGCCGCGGCCATCAGCACCGAACGCATCGAGCTCGCCGCCGAGCCCGCCCACCCGGAGGCCACCTGGGTCTCGGCCTACGAGATCGACCCCTTCGAGGTATCCACTCGGGACAAGACCGAGACGCTGGCCGCCTGGAGCCGGCGCGTGCTGGCCGATGACCGCATCGACCACGTCGACGCCCGGCTATGGCAAGTCAAAGAACAGAAGTTCTACGCCGACAGCGCCGGCACCGTCACCACCCAGCAGCGCGTCCGGCTCGCTCCGGTCATGGAGGTGCTCTGCGCCCGCGAAGGCCGTCTGGAGAGCATGCGCACCCTCACCCCGCCGGCCGGCGCGGGCTATGAGTACGTCGCCACGCTCGAAAGTGAGCTGGGCGAGCTGCCCGAACTGCTCGCCGAGAAGCTGGCCGCCCCCAGTGTGGAGCCCGGGACCTACGATCTGGTGATCGACCCCTCGAACCTATGGCTGACGATCCACGAGTCGATCGGCCACGCCACCGAACTGGACCGGGCGCTGGGCTATGAGGCGGCCTTCGCCGGCACCTCGTTTGCCACCGTCGACCAGTTGGGCTCGCTGCGCTACGGCGCGCCGATCATGAACGTCACCGGTGACCGCACCGTCGAGCACGGGCTGGCCAGTGTGGGCTACGACGACGAGGGCGTGGCCGCCTCCTCGTTCGACCTGATCCGCGACGGTGTCCTCGTGGGCTACCAGCGCGACCGCCGTATCTCGCGCCTGCGCGGCTATGAGCGCTCCAACGGCTGCGCCTTCGCCGACTCCCCCGCCACGATGCCCATCCAACGGATGGCCAACGTGTCGCTGGCTCCCGCCGCCGAGGGCCCCTCCACCTCGGAACTGATCTCGGGAGTCAGCGACGGGATCTACGTGGTGGGCGATCGGAGCTGGTCGATCGACATGCAGCGCTATAACTTCCAGTTCACTGGGCAGCGCTTCTACCGGATCTCCAACGGGCGCCTAGCCGGCCAGGTGCGCGATGTCGCCTATCAGGCCACAACCACCGACTTCTGGAATGCCATGGCCGCGTTGGGCGGCCCGCAGACCTACGTGCTGGGCGGGTCGTTCATGTGCGGCAAGGGCCAGCCCGCCCAAGCCGCCGCAGTCAGCCATGGCTGCCCCAGCGCCGTGTTCACCGGCATCCGCGTCCTCAACACCGCCCAGGAGGCAGGAAAGTGAGCCAGTCCCTGTCGTCACCGCAGTCCACCGTGGAACGCGCGCTGGCGCTATCGCGCGCCGACGACTGCATGGTGATCGTGCGCGAGACCGGCACGGCCAACCTGAGATGGGCCGGAAGCACGTTGACCACCAACGGCCTCACCCACGGCCGTAGCGTCACGGTCATCGCGCTGACGCACGGCTCGCAGGGCACCTCCGCCGGCGTTGTCGAGCGGGAGGGGCCGCGCGAGGACGAACTGCCCGATCTGGTCGGCGCCGCCGACGCGGCGAGCCGCGCCGCCCCCGCCGTCGAGGGGGCGCAGCCGCTGTTGACCAAATCCGAGGCCGCCGGCGGGGACTGGGACGCGGCGCCGGCGACGACCGGGATCGGCGTGTTCGAGGAGTTCTCCCGCGGGCTGGGGCGGGCGTTTGGGCGCCACGCCGAGTCGAGCACAGCGCTGTACGGCTATGCCGAGCACACCATGACCTCGGCGTTCTTCGGTTCCTCGACCGGGCTGCGGCTACGTCATGACCAGCCGGCGGGAACCGTCGAACTCAACGCGCGCTCGCGCGCGGGGGCCAACTCGGCGTGGGTGGGCCGCACCACCCGCGACTTCACCGACGTCGACGCCGACGCGCTCGACGCCGAACTGGAGCGGCGCATCGGGTGGGGGCAGCGCAGCGTGGAACTGCCGCCGGGCCGTTACGAGACGCTGCTGCCGCCCGAGGCTAGTGCTGACCTGCTCATCATGCTCTACGCCAATCTGGGCGCCCGCGACGCGCTGGAGGGGCGCACCGCGCTGTCAGGTGCCGAAGCGGGGACCACGCGCGTGGGTGAACGGCTGTCGTCGTTGCCGCTGACGCTGCACAGCGACCCCGCGCAGCCGGGGCTGGAAGCGGCGCCGTTCGTGCTCACCGACGCGCCGGGGCGGCGCTGCACCGCGTTCGACAACGGTTTGGCGCTGGAGCGCACCGACTGGATTCGCGACGGGGAGTTGGCGGCGCTGTGCCAGACCCGCGACTCGGCGCTGCGCAGCGGGATGGCGCTGACCCCCGAGGGGGACAACCTGGTGTTGGGGCAGGCCGGGGCCTCGGCGAGCCTGGACGACATGGTGGCGCGCACCGAGCGGGGGCTCCTGCTGACGTGTTTGTGGTACATCAGGGAAGTGGACCCGCAGACGCTGCTGCTGACGGGCCTGACGCGCGACGGCGTGTACCTCGTGGAGGACGGCGCGGTCACGGCCGCGGTCAACAACTTCCGGTTCAACGAGTCGCCGTTGAACCTGTTAGATCGGGTCAGCGAGGTGGGGGCCACCGTTCCCGCGCTGTCACGCGACGTGGGTCCCGCGTTCTCCCGCACGGCCATGCCGCCCCTGCGCGTCGCCGATTTCAACATGTCCACGGTCAGCCAGGCGGTCTAAGGGAAGTCGCGACTTTTGCAGATGCTTGGACCGGAGTTGACCCGCAAAGACGTCAGCTCATGCGTCTTTTACCGACCGATTGACGGCGCTTGAGCGGCAAAGGCCACCGAATGGGCGGGACTCTCCCGAGATCACGTCGTAACAGAGTCTTGACGTATACCGGGGATGAGCGGTGTACATTGGGAATCAGCGCTTCGGTCCCCCGTCGAAGCGCATAGCCGGTGTTTCGAGCCCCCGTCGGAACACCGTGCGCGACGCCGGGTGGTTTGCCCCCGTAGCCACCCGGCGTCGCCTTTTCTATGAGAGGGGGAATCCTTTGCCGATTCCTTGCGCCGGCTTGCCAGCGACCGCGACTGTTCTCCTGACTCTCCTACGGGGGTAACCGACGATGTCCAACGACTCTGCCCAGCCCGACGAGACCACCGCACCGCAGGAGGTGCTGTGCTCCCGGAGGGGGTGCCAGGCCGATGCCCGGTGGGTGCTGGTGTGGAACAACCCGAAGATTCACACCCCCGACCGCAGGAAAACGTGGCTCGCCTGCGACGAGCATGTGGAGTTTTTGAGTAACTTCCTCGATGTGCGCGGCTTCCTGCGCGAGACGGTGCTGTTCAGCGAGTTCGAAGGCTGAGGGCCGTGTCCAGGCGCGTGCGGCTCACTCGGGTGGGGCGGGCGCCGCGGCAGCGACCGACCGAGCGCGAGCCAGATCCTCAGGAGTGTCGCAGTCGAGTGCGGTGACGTCGTCGGGGTGCTGCGGCGACAGACGCACGGGCTCCAGCGGGGCGAGCAGGCCGCGCAGCGAGCGCCCCGGGTAGGAGGTGAGCGCGGCGCGCAGGCTCGCGGTGTGCCATACGCCCAGCAGCCACTGCGGGTGGGCCTCCCGGTCGAGTAGGACCGCTCCGGCGTCCGGGGCCGCCTCCCGCCGCAGCCGGTCGAGGGCCTCGGCGCGCACGAACGGCAGATCGCCGGCGAGCAAGGCCAGCCACGGCTGGTCGACCAGCGCCATTCCGGCGCGTAGGGCCGCCACCGGGCCACCGCCGGGCGGGTCCTCGCGCACATAGCTGGCCGAGGGGCGCGACCGGGGCGGCCCCACCACGACCGTGCGCCGGGCGGCACCGGCCGCGGCGGCCACCCGCTCCAGCAGCGTCGTTTCGCCCACCGCCAGGCCGGGCTTGTCGGCCCCACCCAACCGCCGGGCCCGGCCCCCGGCCAAGATGACGGCGTCGAATGGCTCCAGCGAGGACATGACCCCCTCCGCGGCGACGTGGCTGGCGTGGCAGCAGCTTACGGCAGCCCCACGCAGCTCAGCTCGTTGCGTCGCCCAGCATCCGGTGCAGCAGCGAGCGGTAGTCCCGCAAGGTCAGGCGTAGCTCCTCAGTGTCGGGCGCGCCGTCCTGCCAGCGTCGCTGCACGTTGTGGTGGCGCTCGCCGAGCGTGGCGATGACGGCTTCGACAACCTCCTCGACGAGCTGATCGGCGTCGTGTACCGAGGCGGTGGGGTCGTCGACGAACTCGCCTTGCAGCTCGCGCCAGCGGCGCCGCAGCCGCTCGGCGGCCACCGGTTCGACCAGCGGCGCACCGGGCTCGACGGCCGCCGGGGCCTCCTCGGCTGCGCTCGTCGCGCTGGGCGCGGTGGTTGCGGCCTGTTCGTCGCGCTCGGAGTGCTGAGCCGTATCGGCTGGTTCGGGGGCGGGTTCATCGGCCGCCGCCGCGGGGGCGGGCTCGGGCTGTTCCGGGGCGCCGTCGGTGGACTGCTCCTCGCTTTCCCAGCTAATGGGGTTCACGGAGGCGTCGCTGCGGGCTGTCATCTCGGCTCGCCGCTTCTCGGCGCGCCAGTTCCAGCGCGCCTCACGCCTCCTGAGCGTGGCGGCGTCGTCGGCGCTCATGGGGGTGCGCCCTGCGGGGGCGCCACTGTCGGGGTTCACCGAACTGTCTCCATTCGCCGCGGGGCTCCGTTGGGGAGCCGGCGCTTGCAAGCATCGATCGAGGGTGTGAGGTCAACAGGCAGCCGAGGTCACTGGAGCTCACCGACATCGGAGGGGGCGGGACGCTTCCGGGGGAGGTCGCGCCCGACCAGGGCCGAGACGAGCGCGCGGTAGTGGACCATGGCCGTGCGCAGATCCTCGGTCGTAGCGCCGCCGCCTTCGGCGCGGGCCACGATCTCGCGGGCCCGCCGGTACTCCTCGACCGTGTCGACGTGGTCGACCGAGAGATCGGCGATTTGCTGGTCATGGTCGCCCACCGGGTAGCCGCACGCCGCCATCACCTTCGTCACCAGGTCATCGGCTGCGTGTACCGCTGCCAGGGGCGTGTCGACGAAGCGTTCCCGGATGCGGCTCCACTCCTCGGTGTATTCGTCGCGCTCATAGGCGGGCAGGGAGCGCAAGTGGAACCGTGCATGGCGTCTTTGCCTGTGGGCCAACGCGCGCTCGGCGGTGAGTCGGCTGCCGCGGCGGTGGACCTCCCGCTCGTACTCCGGACCGAACCTGGCGCGAAGGTGGCGACGCCGCCGTTGAGACAGCAGCACGAGCGTCCCGGCGATCGCTACCGCCGCGACAGCGACGCATAGGAGAGCACCGATGATCAAGCTCGTGTTCATTACTATCTCCCATGTCACAATCGCCCGGTTTCAGGGGAAACCGGAGGTCGGGACTCCACGGCTGAGACTGCCCTTGCGGCAATAGACGAAACCGCATAGATGGGAATCGTTATGAAATACCGGCCACTCCAGCGACGAAAAAATGACGCAGCGCGGTAAACGCGCGCCTGTTTCAGGCGAGTTGATCTATCCTATCGGCGATCTGTAGCGCAATGGCTACGGCGGGCACGGAATAAGCCGTCGATCGGTTTGGAAAAGGTGTGTCCCGATCACGGATGCGCGCCAGATACGCGCTAAAGGAAGCAGCGGCCCGGCGGCCATCACCGGTGAGGCCACACCAGTGCCCAGGGTGCTACCGACGCACCACTATTCCATAACGGCACAGCACCAACTCAGCCCTATGCCGACATGATGCTGATCCCCGCGATAGTAGCCTGCCGGAAATGGGACGCAGGAGGGGGACAGAAATAGGTGGCCGCCCTTGGGAAAGAAGCGATTCCAGCAAAACGGAAAACAACTGCACGGGTAACGCCCACCACCGACTAACGGATACCCGAAAACAGGGGCGGCCGCGGAATTAGTCTCCGATTCCGCCCCGACCGGCTCGGGCGGTCGACCGTCCGGGCCCTCAACCCTTGACACACACCACCTGGCGCAGGTGGGCGACGACCTCGACGAGATCTCGCTGTGCGTCCATGACCTGCGACAGATCCTTGTAGGCCGCGGGAATCTCGTCGACGACCCCGGCATCGGTACGGCACTCCACGCCTTGGGTCTGCGCCACGAGATCGGCTTCGGTGAACGTCTTGCGGGCCTTGGAACGGCTCATGCGCCGGCCCGCACCGTGCGAGGCGGAGTTGAACGATGCCTCATTGCCCACCCCCCGCACAATGTAGGTTCCCGTGGCCATAGAGCCAGGGATGATGCCCACGTCACCGCGGCCGGCGCGGATCGCGCCCTTACGGGTGACCAGCACGTCAGTGTCGCCGTAGGTCTCCTCGGCCACGTAGTTGTGATGACAAGAGATCCACTGCGGGAACCGGACGCCGGGAAACTGGCGGCGCACCACCTCGCAGGCCAGCCCCATCATGACGTCGCGGTTGCGGCGCGCGTAGTCCTGAGCCCAGAACAGGTCGCGGCGATAGTCGACCATCTCCGGCGTGTCCGCGACAAATACCGCGAGATCCCGGTCGGGCAGGTCCTTGTTGTGCGGGAGCCGCTGGGCGCGGGCGATGTGGTACTCGGCCAACTCCTTGCCGATGTTGCGCGATCCGGAGTGTAAAACGACCCACACCGCGCCCTCGTCGTCGACACAGACCTCCAGGAAGTGGTTACCGCCCCCTAGCGTTCCGATCTGGCGAGCGGCTCGCTCTCGGCGCGACTGTACTGTCGGGGCCAGCCGGTCAAACTCCCGCCAGAACTCATCCCAGCCGCTGGTGCGCAGCCCATAGACGCGTCCCGGGTCCACGGGGCGGTTGTGGGCCCGCTGGCCGACCGGGATGGCGCGCTCCAACTCTGAGCGCAGCCGCCTCAAGTCGTCGGGGAGGTCCTGGGCGGTGAGTGTGGAGCGCACTGCGGTCATGCCGCAGCCGATATCCACCCCGACGGCGGCTGGACAGACGGCGTCGCGCATAGCGATGACCGAGCCGACCGTGGCTCCCTTGCCATAGTGAACATCTGGCATGACGGCCACTCCATGGACCCACGGCAACATGGTGACCCGCTGGAGTTGGCCCATGGCGGCGTCTTCGACCGTGTGCGGGTCGGCCCACATACGGATCGGCACGCGACTGCCGGGCGTTTCGGTATAGGGCATGGGCCACCTCCTTCGCCGTGGTACAGGGGTGAGTCGCCGGCGCCGCAGCGCCGTCTCCATAACGCCAGAACCGGCCATTCGAGGCAACGGGTTTTTCGCCCTTGCCACTTCCCAACGGCTACACCTCGCCTGGCGCGCCCGCCGTCGGAGCTGGTGCGCCGAACCAGCCCGACGGAAAGTGCTCTCGTAGCCGCAGGGGCGGCGGAAGTCGCGGCCTCAGCCGCCGATAGCCGACATGGAGCGGACGGGCTGGAGAAAGTCGGGGTTGTTGATGCCATGGCCAGGCATCTTGCGGGCCACCGCGGCGCGCCAGCGCTCGGCGATCTCCTCGTCGCTGGCCCCCTCGCGCAGCGGGGTGCGCAGATCGGACTCCTCGCGGGCGAACAGGCAGTTGCGGATCTGGCCGTCGGCGGTCAGCCGCACCCGATCGCAGGCGCCGCAGAAGGGGCGCGTGACCGACCCGATGACACCCACCGTGGCGGGACCACCGTCGACGTAGAACAGTTCCGCCGGGGCGCTACCGCGGGTGTGGGTGTCGGCCGGTTCCAGTGTGAAGACCGAACGCAGGTGGGCGAAAATCTCGTCGGCGGTGATCATGGTGTCGCGGCGCCAGCCGTGCTGGGCGTCGAGCGGCATCTGCTCGATGAACCGCAACTGGTAGCCGTGCTCCAGACAGAAGTGGAGGAGATCGACAGCCTCGTCATCGTTGATGTCGCGCATCAGCACGGTGTTGACTTTGACGGGGGTGAGCCCCGCCTCGGCGGCGCCGGCCATGCCCGCCAAGACGTCGTCGAGCCTGCGGCGCCGAGCCAACTGCTCAAAACGGTCGCCGCGCAACGTGTCGAGGGAGACGTTGACCCGGTCCAGGCCGGCGGAGGCCAGGGTCGAGGCGGTGCGGGCCAGACCGATGCCGTTGGTGGTCAGCGCTGTCTTGGGGCGCGGGCTCATGGCGGCCGTACCGGCCACGATGTCGGCCAGGCCGCGCCGCAGCAGCGGCTCGCCCCCGGTGAAACGCACCTCGTCGATACCAAGCAGGGTGACACCGATGCGGATGAGCCGCAGCACCTCCTCGTCGGTGAGCAGTTCTGGCTTGGGCAACCACTCCAAACCTTCGGCCGGCATGCAGTACGTGCAGCGCAGATTGCAACGGTCGGTCAGGGAAACGCGGAGATCGGTGGCGATCCTGCCATAGGAATCGGCCAGCATGGGTGCACCTCCCTCGGCGGTGGCGGGGCGTCTCGGACGAGCGCGGCTCGGTTCCCGCCTTCTCTTCCACCCTAGAAGGTGGGGCGAAGCCGCTCCCAAAGCGGCTCGGGGGTGTCGTGGTGACACCGCACCACCATCACGCGCGATGGCGAGCCGATTGTGGCGCTCAGCCTAGCGGGAGGCACTGACAATTGGCTGTGCTGGCTCGATGCGGCCAGTTGGCCGTGAGCTAAGGGTATCGGCCGAGGCCGCCGGCTCGGACCGGGATAGGGGCCGTGCGCTCGCTGGGGTCCCGCGAAGCAGGTCCTGCCTTCCCGGGCCAGCCCGGCTAGACGTAGAGTTCGCGGGCGGCGGGAGCGGGGCGGGCGACGGTGTCGGCGTAGGCGCCGGCGAGGCGACGCACGGCGTCGGTGAGGACTTCGGGGGGATGGGTGTAGGCCAGGCGCACGTAGTGCTCCATGGTGCCCTCTGCTCCAAACACCGGTCCGGGAGCCGGGTGGACACCGTGGCTGAGCGCGGTCTCGCCCAGGGTGGTGGCCACGGGTTGGGGCAGCTTGGCCCAGATCACCAGCCCGCCGCTAGGGGTGGTGAAGCGCCAATTGGGCAGGTGGGAGCGGAGGGCGGTCACGAGAGCGTCGCGGTTGCGGCGCAGCTCGCTGCTGCGTTCGGCGCGTACGCGCACCACGTCGGCGAGGAGGTGGGTGACCGTCAACTGCTCCAGGATGGGACTGGAGAGGTCGAAGCGCTGGCGCAACGTCATCAGCCGCGACACCATCGGCGCTGCGCAGCGAATCCAGCCGATGCGCAGCCCGCCCCACAACAGTTTGGCCGCCGAGCCCACGGTGAAGACCCGGCCGTCGTCATCGTAGGCGGCCATGGGCGCGGGCTGGTCGCCGGCGTCGATGGCCAACTCGGCGACGGTCTCGTCGACGATGAGCGATGTTCTGGCCCGGCGCGCCTCGGCGACCAGGCTGCGGCGTTCGGTGTCGTCCATCAGGGCGCCGGTGGGGTTTTGGAAGTCGGGCAGCAGATAGGCCAGACGCGGGTGGTACTGCCGGAAGGCGTCGACGACATAGTCCATGTCCCAGCCTTGCTGCGAGACGCCGACGGTGCGCAGGCGGGCGCCGAGGTGGCGCAGTGTGGCGAGCGGATGGGGGTAGGTGGGCGACTCCACGAGGACTGACTCGCCCGGCTCGGCCAGAAGTTCCATCAGCAACGCGACGCCCTGCTGCGCGCCGTTGGTCACGAAGATCTGCTCGGGGGTGGTGGGCAGGCCGCGTTCGACATAGCGCCGGGCGATGGCGTGGCGGAGTTCGGGCAGGCCGTAGGGACCGTAGCCCTGCCCACCGAGGTGGGCGGTGAGGTGGTCGGCAGCCAGACGAGCGGCCTCGTCCAGGCCGTCGATGGCGGCCGGGGCGGCAACGCCGAGGTCGATGTGCTCGGTGTGGGGCACGAACGGGGTTGCGGTGCCCGCAGTGGTGTTGGGCAGGACCGTCCAACTGCCCGCCCCCTGCCGGCTGTCGAGGTAACCGTTCTCGCGCAGCCAGGCGTAGGCGGCGGTGACGGTGTTGCGGCTCACCCCCACAGCGGTGGCGAGGTCGCGCTCGGCGGGCAGCCGCGTGTGGGTGGGGACCCGGCCGTCGAGAACGAGCCCGCTGATCGCGCGCCCGATGGCCAGATAGTAGGGCCGCTCCGCCAGATTGGACCCAATCAACCTGGCGAGTAGCCGGCCGTTGATCCGCCTATCGCCAACCTTCACAGTGCCACTTCCTCATATTGGCCCTATAAATCACCCACAGATGGAGCCAATACTATCGACATGACTCAGTCTGGCACGTTCTCACTGATCCGTCCGTTGGTGCGCCGCGGTAGAGCCACGTGCGCGCGGCTGGCCGGCCGGGTACTGCTCACGCCGGTACTGCCGCGCCCCCGGGCGCGGCGGCTGCTCCAGCTCTACCTTGGCCTGTACTGCTACGGGCTGGGCGGTGCGTTACAGGTCGCCTCTGACTTGGGGGCGGTGCCATGGGACGTGTTCCATCAAGGGCTGGCGCTGCACACCCCGATCTCCATTGGGGGGTGGAGCGTGCTGGTGGGCGGCGCGCTGATGCTGCTATGGATACCGTTGCGGCAACGGCCCGGTATCGGCACCCTCAGCAATGTGGTGGTCATCGGGGTGTCACTGGACCTGTCACTGTGGCTGTTGCCCGAACCCGAGGGACTCCCGGCGCGCGTGGGACTCCTGGTGATGGGCATCGTCAGCATAGCCCTGGCCACCGGCTGCTACATCGGCGCGGGGTTGGGGCCGGGGCCACGCGACGGATTGATGACCGGCCTGGCCCAACGCGGACTGTCGATCCGACTCGCGCGCACCTGTATCGAGGTCACCGTTGTGGCGATCGGTTTCGTTCTGGGCGGCGCCGTGGGAGTGGGGACTTTGGCGTTTGCCCTGGCCATCGGGCCTCTCACCCAGCTCTTCCTCCCACTGCTGCGTGTGGAGTCCGCCACAATGGACGACGGCACCCGCTCCTAGCGGCCCCAACCTAACGCAAGGCGACACGCGGAAGTGAAGGGGATTCTTCCCACTTTCGGGGCTTCTAACGCTTGGAGCTGGGCATGTACCTGATATGTCCAGTGCTTCACACTTACGGCAGAAGGTCATGTTTTCTGCTTCTGTGCCCGGTAGCGTGAGCAGAATGCCGCATGAACGTGACCTTCCGGCATACGACCGAGCGCGACAGTCGATCCCGGACTACGTGCAACCACGGGCAGGTTGCGATCGAGATACCTCCGTGAACCTTCCCATAAGGCCAAAATGGCACCCCGAATTGGGATAGCGTACGTCCGCGAGAAATACGATCTTGGTGAATTGGGGGGTGAGCCGCGTGTCTGGCCGGCTTGAGGACTATGCGCTGATCGGTGACATGCAGACCGCCGCTCTTGTGGGCCGCGACGGTTCCATCGAATGGCTGTGTCTCCCCGACTTCGACTCTCCCGCATGCTTCTCCTCTCTGCTGGGCGATGAGCAAAACGGCAACTGGTGGCTCCGCCCAGCCTCAGGCGAAACCCACGCCACACGCCGCCGCTACCGGACCGACACTCTCATCCTGGAGACGGAGTGGGAGACCGATGAGGGCGCGGTCCGCGTCATCGACTTCATGCCGCCCCGCGGCGGCAAACCACACGTCGTCCGGATCGTCGAAGGCGTGAGCGGCTCGGTGCAGATGAGCACCGAGCTGCGCCTGCGCTTCGACTACGGCAATGTGGTGCCGTGGATACACCGCAGCGGCACCGAATTGGTGGCCGTCGCCGGCCCCGACTCGGTGTGGCTGAGTTCCTCGATCCCCTTGGAAGGCCACAACTTCGTTCACGACAGCACCTTCACCGTCAGCGCCGGCCAGCGTATCCCCTTCATCATGACCTGGCACCCCTCTCACGAGGAGGAGTCCGACCATCTGGATGCCGAGAAAGCGCTCTCACGCACCGAACGGTTCTGGCGAGACTGGGTCGACACCTGTGCCTACGAGGGCCGGTACCGCGACGCCGTGGTGCGTTCCCTGATCACCCTCAAAGCCCTCACCTACCGACCTACCGGCGGCATCGTCGCCGCTCCCACCTCGTCGCTGCCCGAAGAGATCGGCGGGGTGCGCAACTGGGACTACCGCTACTGCTGGCTGCGCGACGCCACCATCACCCTGGAGGCCCTCATCCGCAGCGGCTACACCGAAGAGGCGTCGGCGTGGCGGGAGTGGCTGGTGCGGGCCGTGGCCGGCGAACCCCAACACATGCAGATCATGTACGGTATCCGCGGGGAACGGCGGCTCTCGGAGTGGGAGGCCGACTGGCTGCCCGGCTATGAGAACTCCCGGCCCGTGCGCATCGGCAACGCCGCTGTGGGCCAATACCAGCTCGACGTCTACGGCGAGGTCATGGACGTGCTGCACCTGGCGCGACGGTCGGGCCTGCACAGCAGCGAGCACATATGGGGACTGCAACGTTCCCTGGTCAACTACCTCGAATGGTGTTGGGACGAACCCGACGAGGGGTTGTGGGAAGTGCGCGGCCCCCGCCAGCACTTCGTCCATTCCAAGGTGATGGCGTGGGTGGCGGCCGACCGGGCCGTACGCATGATCGAGGACTTCGGCAAGGAGGGGCCTTTGGAGCGGTGGCGCTCCCTGCGCGACACTATCCATGCCGAGGTGTGCGAGTACGGCTACGACGCCAAGCGCAACACCTTCACCCAGTACTACGGCAGCCACGAACTCGACGCCGCGCTGCTGCTCATCCCCGAAGTCGGGTTCCTCCCTTACAGCGACCCTCGAGTTGTGGGCACTATCGAAGCGATTCGCGACGAACTGATGGTCGACGGGTTCGTGCTGCGTTACCGCACCGACCGGGAAGACACCGCCGACAGGCTTCCCGGCAGCGAGGGCGCCTTCCTGGCGTGCAGCTTCTGGATGGCCAACGCCCTGCTGTCCATCGGGCGCGAAAAGGAGGCCCGCTCCCTGTTCGACCGGCTGCTGGCCCTGCGCAACGAGGTTGGGCTGCTCGCCGAGGAGTTCGATCCCGAGGCCGGGCGGCTCGTGGGCAACTTCCCCCAAGCGTTTAGCCACGTGCCTTTGGTGACCACCGCACTCAACCTGTCCCGCCACGACGGCTACCGGCGCGGCAAGGGTGAGTGACCCCCTGCGCTGTGTGCTGCTGACCTGACCCCCTTCGCCCCCACCCCCTCCCCCACATCCCGCGCCGGCGCCCACGTGTGTCCGATGGGAGCGGGTGGCCGCGTGCTGCGGTCACCCGCCTACGGGAAGCGACAGGGCTTTCCGCTACGACCGCGGCTGCGCTCCCCCCGGGGGCAATGTGGCGGGGTGTGGCTTCGGTCTGGGGAGAGCGTGCGGGGTTTTTCGTCGCTCGTGCCTCGATCGCTTCGCGATCTCGGCAGCTTTGACGGGGGCGCTGTGTCTTTGACGCACCGCTGTTGTGCCGGGTGCTGCTGGTGTGGGGGGTATGCCGGTGGGGTGGTGGCTGAGAACACGCCGGAACCCGCCGAGCCGCCCCCTCTGCCCGGTCACGGTGCTCGCCCCCTGGTTGCATCGTCACGGCGTCGACCCCGCCCCCGTCTGCCCGGTTGTGGTGGTGGTCTCGTTCCCGTCTGCCCGGTTACGGCGTCGGCCCCGGCCTCCACCTGCCTTGTCGCGGTGGTGGCTCCACGTCGGCCCCAGCCCCTGTCGTGGTACCCGTGCCACCTCAGGCACAGCCCGCCCCGGGCTGCTGAGATCGCGAAGCGATCGAGGCACGAGCCAACGGCAAACCCTCCAGGCACAGCCCACCCCCCGGCTTGACAAACCCATAGAAGCACCCCCCCGGGGGCAATGTGGCGGGGTGTGGCTTCGGTCTGAGGAGAGCGTGCGGGGTTTTTCGTCGCTCGTGCCTCGATCGCTTCACGATCTCGGCAGCTTTGACGAGGGCGCTGTGTCTTTGACGCACCGCTGTTGTGCCGGGTGCTGCTGGTGTGGGGGGTATGCCGGTGGGGTGGTGGCTGAGAACACGCCGGAACCCGCCGAGCCGCCCCGTCTGCCTTGTCGTGGTGCTCGCCTCCTGGTTGCCTCGTCACGGCGTCGACCCCGCTCCCGTCTGCCCGGTCACGGTGCTCGCCCCCTGGTTGCCTCGTCACGGCGTCGACCCCGCTCCCGTCTGCCCGGTTGTGGTGGTGGTCTCGTTCCCGTCTGCCCGGTTACGGCGTCGGCCCCGGCCTCCGCCTGCCTTGTCGGGGTGGTGGCTCCACGTCGGCCCCAGCCCCTGTCGTGGTACCCGTGCCACCTCAGGCACAGCCCGCCCCGGGCTGCTGAGATCGCGAAGCGATCGAGGCACGAGCCAACGGCAAACCCTCCAGGCACAGCCCACCCCCCGGCTTGACAAACCCATAGAAGCACCCCCGCAGGCCGTCGCTGCTCCTAGAGGCAGGGCGGGTGCGGGGTTGCCGCGGAAACGGCACGGTCACAGCCAGGCCGGCAGGGCGGGAACCCCACCGCTGTCGGTGTGTAGTCCGCTCCCGGTGCTGCGGCCCGTCAGCCAAGCGAGGACCTCAGCGGCAGTGCCGGTGACGCGCACGGGGGAACTGGCAGTGGTACCGGAGGTGACTTCCCACTCCCGCTCCCGATCAGTGGGGGCGAGCAGCAGCCAAGGGCAGGAACGGGCGGCGCTGCGATCAGCGGTAACCCGTGCCAGCAGGGCATCGACGAGGTCGGTGGGAAAGTCGGCACAAGTGTGACCGATGTCGAGATCCACCAGGTGCAGCCATAGTTCCCCGGTGCGTAGCCACGGCACCTGGCGTGCGGTGACCGACGTCCCCTGCCGGGTGTGGAGAGGGCGGTCCAGGTGCTCCGGCGCCAGTGCCGCCAGCCCGTCATCGAGCTCGCGAGCAGAGGCGGCGAACTCGGCCCGCAGCCATTCCGGAGGCTCCTGGGCCCGTTCTTCGATCTCGGTGGCGCGAGCCTCATCGCTGGCGTACATCGGTGTCTCAACACCGGTGCGTGCCCAGGTGAGCAGGTTCAGCAAAGCTTTGGCGTTACCCACCACGTGGGCGATGACATGTGCACGGGTCCACCCGGGCAGCAGCGACGGAGCGCGAAATTCGGCATCGGCGAGCTCGGCGATGGCATCGGCGAACAGCTTGGTTCCTTTGTGTATCCACCGGTCGACCTGGGCAGAAGTAGGCTGCTCCATGAGTTTCTCTTAATCTCGTCGAGGTAGGTGTCCGTCCTGCGGGACGCACTCCCCTTTCGACAGGTAACTTACGCGCTTCTTGGCGCACCGCGTGATCCCGCGGTGCGCCCGCCGCGGGATTTTCGGGGGCCACGCAAAGGCGCGCGCACCTAAGAACCCCGCTGCGTGATGCCGCTGAGAGGTCCGTGGCCCCTGTCCGCCACCGCTGAGATAGATTCCGGTCCACCGCTGAGATAGTTTGCGCCCCGCCGACGCTGGTAAGTAGAGCGAGTCTCGGACAGGATTACTTGCCATCGGCCGCATTGCCTCTCACACTTGGTGTCAATGTGCCAGATACCGAGGTCAACCCTGGGTGCGGGAAATGGTGAAGTACCACGCGGGATGCCCCGCTTCGCCGCCTCCTGTACCAGGGCTCGCTTCGGGACGGACCAGCCCTCTACCAGATAACGGCGAGGCGGCAGCGGCCATTGGCGGGAGCACGATGCCAAAGAGCCGGGCAGCCGACCCGACACAGGTGAAAACAAGCACGAATCACTCACCAGCGGATCAGACTGGAGATCACATGGCGATCCATCCACAAGTGCGGACCATGGCCGAGACGTTTCTTACCGACGTCGACGTCGAGACCCCGGGCTTAGTGGAGGGCCTCTACCTGACTGGCTCGGTTGCCCTGGGCGACTACCGGCCACACGCCAGCGACGTCGACTTCGTGGTAGTCGTGTCTCGCCGGTTGACCGACGGTGACCGTGATGCGCTCCGTCGCGTGCACTCGCGGATGCGATCTCGCTTTCCACGCCCGCAGTTCAACGGCATCCATGTCACGTGGGAAGACCTGGTCGGCGACCCTATGGCCTGCGGGCCGATCGCGTCGGTGGCTTCGGGCCGGTTCCGCAATCGAGGCAGCGCCGACGTCAACCCGGTGACGTGGCATGTCCTGGCCGAGCGGGGGGTCACTATCCGCGGACCGGTGCCGGTGGAACTCGACGTTTGGGACGAGCCCGAGGGACTGCGCGCCTGGTCGTTTGGCAACCTTGAGGAGCACTGGCGGCGCTGGCGGGCCAAGGCCGGCCAATTGGTTACCCCCCGCGGCTTGGCGGCTCTGGGCTCCCTGGCACCGTCGTGGAGCGTGCTGAGCGTGAGCCGGCTGCACTTCACGCTGCGCACCAGCGAAATCACGTCCAAGTCGGGGGCGGGGTTCTACGCGCTGCACGCCTTCCCTCAGCGATGGCACAGAATCGTCAACGAGTGTCTACGCGTGCGGCGCGACTCCAAGCTTCCCTCGCTGTACCGCAACGCTTTGGAACGGCGCCGAGCGGCGCTGGACTACATCGAGATGGTGCTCGACGACGCGCTGTACCCCAGCCCGGCGTGATCCGAAGCACCACGGTGCCCGCGCTGCCGGCTCCGGCGAAACCGACGAATCGCCCGGCGCGTGCCGATACCCTTACCGCTATGACGATGCGGCCTATCGTGCACTTCGGCGATCCGGTGTTGACGACGCCGGCAGCCCCTATCACCACGTTTGACCACCACACCGAAGCGTTGGTGCGCGATCTGCTCGACACCGTTGACTCTCCCGGACGGGCGGGGGTCGCGGCTCCGCAGATCGGGGTGAGTCTGCGAGCCTTCAGCTACAACATCGACGGCGAGATGGGCTACCTCATCAACCCCGAGATCGTGGAACTCTCGACGGAGATCCAGGAGGACAACGAAGGGTGCCTGTCGGTACCCGAGTTGTGGTACACCACGCGGCGGGCCCAGTACGCGGTGGTACGAGGAGTAGATCTGCGCAACGAACCGGTCACACTGCGCGGTTCGGGCCTCATGGCCCGGTGCCTGCAACACGAGAACGACCATCTGGACGGCATGCTCTACCTGGATCGACTCGACCGCGACACCCGCCGCACCGCGATGGGCGAGATCCGCCGCTCGGAGTGGTTCCTGAGTAAGCAGCCCGAGCCTGCCACCAAGACCCCAACCGGGCTACCGAGTGCTTTCGGAGGTACGGCGAACTGAGCCGACTACGTCGTAGTTTGCACCTTTTTGCTCCTTCCGAGGGCATTTAAAGTAAAATCATTTACTTCAGCGCTGCGGATCACAAGAGGATCTCGTAGGGTCTTGCCGCAGTATCACATGGCCCATCAGGATCAGTCGCCCCACCTGTGGAGGCGAGGCCACCGGTTCATCCCTGGAGCGACAGTGACTCGACCTGCCCCGTCCTCTTCTCACCCCTCTGCGCCTTCTCACCTGCGACTGCGCCGAGCCGCCTGCGCCGGCCTGCTCGCGATCACGGCTGTCGCGACACCGGCTCCCGCTTACGGGGCCCCCGATGAGGAGGACGTGAGCCTTTCCGAGCTCAACGAGCGGGCTGACGCTCTTGAGGAGGAGTACAACGGCGAACTTCGCCAGTACGACGCCGCCAAGGAGGCCGCGGAGGAGGCGCAGGGGGAACTCGACGACGTCAACGCGCGGTTGGACAAGGCACGCGCCAGCGTCTCCGAACTCGCCGCGACCCGTTACAAGAGCACCGGCATCGACCCGGCGATGGAAATCGCCCTGGCCAGCTCCCCAGAGGAGATGCTGGAGAGCGCGTCGCTGGTCAGCCACGTCGCCGACAGCAACGGCGCGCGCGTGCTGACCCTGCAAGAGGTGCGTGAGGAACAGCAACAGGCTGCTGACAAGGCCGACGCCGCGCTGGAGGAAGCCAAGGAACTCGTCGAGGACCTGGAGGGCCAGCGCGAGGAAGTCGCCGAGAAGATCGAACGCTACGAAGCCGAACAAACCCCCGCCCCGCCCCCCGACAGCGATGGCGGCGGCAGTGGTGGCGGCGGCACCGGCACGGTGCCCGAGAGCGCCAAGGGGTGGGGCTTCAACGGAGCGACGCCGCGCATGGCGGCTATCCGTGACGAGATCATCGGTCGGTTCGGCGCCCCCTATCCGGTGGGCTGCCTGCGCCCTGGTGACTCCGGCGAGCACGGTTCGGGGCGCGCCTGCGACTTCATGATGAGCGCCGGCGGAGCGATGCCTTCAGCGGCCAACCAACAACTCGGCCAGCAGATCGCCGACTACGCCCGCGCCAACGCCGACCGGCTCGGTGTGATGTATGTGATCTGGGAGCAGCGCATCTGGGACTCCCGCAACCCCGGCGCCGGCTGGAAAGCGATGCCAGACCGGGGCAGCGTCACCGCCAACCACTACGACCACGTGCACGTCTCCTCGTACTGACCCCACAAGCGCCTCTCCCGCCGGCGAGTGGCCCTCCCGGTGTTGGGAGGCGGGCGGCGGGGCGGCTGTGTCGCGGCGAGGGTCTGGGGCCTATGCAGGCCCCAGCCTCGACCGCTCGGGGAAACGGCTGGCCCCGGGGGCGGCAGGGGTGGCGGAGGGGCTCAGTCAGGCGCCGCGTCTTCCGAGGGAGGCGGCGTGAGGTGGGTGGCCAGCCACCCGGTGACCCGGCTGGCCCGCTCCGGAGTCATAGCCCGCTCGGCGTGGCCCATCCCCTTCTCAAGCCACAGCTCTTTGGGGTGGCCAGCGGCGTCGTAGACGCGCTGGGGGTGTTCCACCGAGAAGTAGGGGTCGGTGTCACCGTGCATGACCAGGAGGGGGGTCGGAGCGATGGCTCCGGCTGACTCGGTGGGGTCCGGGGGCACCGGGTCCCAGTGGCGGTCGATGACCCGCACTCTGCGGGCTAGCCGCAAGAAGAGCCGGCCCACCGCTTGCTCCACGCCGAAGTGGAGCAGCCGCATCCGCGGTGTGGCGCGGTCATACCAGCGGCTGGGGCCACTGATGGCGACGACCGCGGCGACTCCGCCGAAGGTCGCGGCGTGGCGCACGACAACCGCGGCACCCATTGAAAACCCGACGGTGGCAATACGGGAATAGCCACGGTCGTGCAGGTGGTCGACCACGGCCCGCAGATCTAGGACTTCGCGGTCGCCGACGGTGGAACGGCCGGTGGAGTCGTGGTGGCCACGGAAGTCGAACGTCATCACGTCGGCCAGGGGGAGCATCCGCCGAGCGATCATCCTCGTGTGCGGGCTGCGCCAGGTGCCAGTGAAACCGTTGGCGAGGACGATCGCGGTGGTCCGGTCCTCGCTGCGGCTGAGCAGAACGGAGTCGACACGGACACCGTCAGAGGTGAGCAGCCTTTCCCGATGGAGTCGTTCTGGCGGTGCTGCGGTGTGTAAGACATCGGACACCCCTCTATCGTGCCCGATGACTCCTGTCACCACAGTGGCGCCTCCCCGACTCCCGGCAAGGAACCCGCTGCCGGGAGGGTCAGCACTCGGCCATACCGCCCCTGGCGGCCTCGACTCTGCCTCGCGCGACCGTCGAGGGCGCCCCTGAGGTCAAAGCGACTTGACCACTTCGGGCGCGAAGTTACTGCCGGTGAGGACCGTCGCAACCCGCGCTCCCGGGATGTCGTGGTTGACGATCGCCGCGAGCCCCAAAGCCGCGGCCGGTTCCATGATGAGCCCGAGCTGGTCGCGGAGCAGGCGCAGCGCGGCGAAAATCTGCTCCTCCTCGATCAACACCATGTCGTCGACGACGTCGCGCAGCCACGCGACCGCGGCGGGCGCCGGTACGCGCAGCGCGACACTGTCAGCCGCGGTGCGCGCTGCCGATGTCGACACCGGGGTACCCGAACGCCAACTATGGGCCATGGCCGGCGCGCCAGCGGCGACGGCGCCAATCACCTTGACGCGGGGACGGTGCGCCTTGAGCCACGTGGCGACACCGGAGATGAGCGCCCCACTGCCCACGGGGACCACAACGGTATCCGGCAGGAGGGGCGCGAGCTCGACGGCGATGGTGGCGGCCCCCTCCGCGATCTGCGGTTGTGCGCCGTCCTCGACAAACACGCGGTCGTCGCGTTCATTGGCGGAGGCCAAAGCGGCCTCCTTCGCCTCTTCGAGGTCAGCGCCGCCCACGACGACGCGAGCGCCCAACTCCCGCATCCGGGTGACCTTCGCCGAGAGGGCGGGGGTGGGGGCGAATACCCGAACCGACAGCCCGCGCTGTCGGGCCGCATACCCCAGACCTTGGCCGAAGTTGCCGGTGGAAGCGCAGATCACCATGCGCCGCTCCGCGGAGTCGTGCAGCCAGAAGTCGGCTCCGCGCCCTTTGAACGAGCGTATGGGGTTGAGGGTTTCGACTTTCAGGATGATTTCCCGGTTCAGGGATCGTGACAGTGATTCGTCGATAATCTGAGGTGTAGCGCGGAAAACGGGATCAATGAGGTGCGCGGCGGCTTCGATTCGGTCAAGGCTGAGGGACGTGTTCAGCATGTGCGTATCGTAAGGGGAGCCGGATTCCCCGGACAGGTGAACTCCGCCGTTGCGTTACCGACCTCACACGGGACGCGGCCAGGTGTTCACCAACCTCACTGCGGCGCGGCGAACCACCCCGGCATGACGCGAACAAAAAGATTCTTCATTCACTTTTTTCGTCCCAACTCTTCACTGTTATCCCAGAACGACAGCGCCGTCGGGTCACCGAAGGCGTCTACCACGGAAAAGGTGGGGGCTAAGCGGCTCGGCCAGCAGTGGGGATAGTTTTGGCCGGAGCCGTGGACCGGGCCGATGGGAAACGCGCGATGCCCTGGCCCGGTCAGCGCCATCGCCTTCGACCGACCAGCACACCTAGGGAGCACCCTTGTCCAGCAAGATCACCTGGCCCGTTCCCGACCCCGCCGCGCCTCCCGAGGCCCACCCCGCCCTGGTGTCGGCGGCCTTGAGCGCCGCGCGTGCCTACGGCGAGGCCCGAGCGGAGCACACGCGCGGCGAATTGGCCGAGTCGAGCCGCACGGGCGCCGACGGCACCGCCACGATGCGCGTCGACGAGCTGGTGGAGGGCGCTATCGCCGACACAGCGCGGCGCCACCGGGTGAACCTGCTCAGCGAGGAGGTGGGCTTTGTCGACAACGCCTCGGCACTGACCATGGTCGTTGACCCGGTCGACGGTTCGAACAACGCCGCCTCCGGGGTTCCGCTGTCGTGTTTCGCCGGGGTCATGGTCGAGGACGGTGTGCCGACGGAGGCGCTGACCTGCTGGTTGGATACTGGCCGCTGCTGGCACGCCATCGTGGGGGAGGACACGGCCTACCGCACCTCCGGGCGCACCGAGCTCGACGGCGCCGCGCTCGGCCTGCTGCGTCCCCACCCCGAGATCGGGCGGTCCTGGTGGCACCTGGCCGAGCGCGCGGAGCGGGTGCGTGTGCTGGGCACGACCTGCTTGGAGGCGGCGTTGGTGGCTGAAGGGTCGTTCGACGCCTTCGTCGACCCCGGCAACGACGCGCACCGTATCGTCGACCTGGCCGCCGCGCTGGTGATGGTTCCCGCCGCCGGCGGGGTGGTACGTGACGTTTTCGACCGCCCGCTGGAGATCGACACCGATCTCACCCGCCGCTGGTCGGGGGTGGTGGCCGCCACGCCCGAGCTGGCCGAGCGCATCATCGAGACCGTCCGCGGCTGAGCCGGCGAGAGGCGGGGGTTTTCACAGGGCGCTCGCCCCCTGCTCGTGGGCGCCGTGGAACAGTCGGCGCCGAACCCGCCGCTTCCCCGGACGCGCCACGCGCGGGCGGCCGGCTAAGGCAGATCCTCGGCGAACTGCCTGATCGCCACACTGAGGGCGGCGTCGACGGTCTCTGTGACCTCCGCCCATCGGGCGTCGGCGTCATCGGTGTAGACGAAGGTCACGCTGTCGGGGAGGTTGGAGGGGTCGAATACCCGCCACAGCAAGGTGGTGGAGTCGGAAGAGACGTCCAGCACTTCTGCGTAGCACGTCAAAGCGAGCACACCGGTCTCGCCGTGGCCCACCTTCTGTACGGCGGTGATGAACCGCAACAGGTAGCCGCGCATCCGCAGGTGCAGGCGCACCCACCACGCTCCCTCGGCCAGGTTGGCGTAGAAGTCGGCGAGTTTCGCGGCATGGGCCAACTGGCCCTTCCAGTAGGTCGCCTTCTCTTCTTGAGGAGCGGCGGCGTCCACGCTGGCTCTGGCCTGCGGGTCGGCGTCCTTGAACGCCTCGCTCACCTGGCCGGCGAGGTCGTTCAGGAGGTTCGTGAGGTAGCGGTGCGGGGCGTTGGCGAATTCCGTCCCTTTCTGTCGCTTGACGGTGTGGTTCTCGATCTCGCGCGCTTTGAGCCGCGAGGCGTAGGCTCGGGCGATCGCCACCGCCCCGGTTCCTTGCGCCACCGGAGAGAGGGGCGCCTGCATCTCGGCGCGCAGGGCCTGCTCCTCAAGCCGGGCGAAGAAGCGGACCAGCGGACGCAGATCGCCGGCGTTGGCCTCGTCCAACGCCGAGATGTACGCGCTTCGCCGCGTCCGACCGACCGTGATGGGCGCGTAGTGCCCGCGTTGCAGGGACAGCAGCATGAGCGCACGGGCGACGCGCCCGTCCTGGCGCGGCGGTGGTTGCGAAGCGTCACGCACGGTGGCGGGAGTAGCGGTCCCCGCGGTGGGTGAGAGTGGCCGGTCGTTCGACCGGCCACCGTTTTCGACGGCGGTGCCGTCGCGGCCGTCACCGGAAGCGCCGGGTGGTGGGCTCAGGCTGTGGCGTGCTCGCCGGTGATGTAGGTCTGGGCCAGGTGGTCGGGCAGCGGTTCGTGGCGCAGGTAGCGACGGCTGAAGGTGCCCGTGCCCTGGGAGATGGAGCGCAGGTCGATGGCGTAGCGCGTGATCTCCAACTGGGGGATCTCGGCGTGGATCAGGGTGCGCCCCTCCCCCACGGCCTCAGTGCCGATGACGCGCCCGCGGCGCGAGGACAGGTCGCTCATCACCGCGCCCATGTAGGCGTCGGCCACGAGCACCGACAGTTCGTCGACCGGCTCCAGCATCGACACGCGGGCCCGGCCGGCGGCGTCGCGCAGCGCGAGTTTGCCGGCCTTTTGGAAGGCCATGTCGGAGGAGTCCACCGAGTGGGCTTTACCGTCGTAGAGGGTCACCCGGATGTCGACCATGGGGTACCCCGAGCGCACCCCTTGCTCCATCTGCGCGCGGATGCCCTTCTCCACCGAGGGAATGTACTGGCGCGGCACCACGCCGCCGACGATCTCGTCGACGAACTCCAGTCCAGAGCCCGACGGCAGCGGCTCCACCTTGATGTGGCAGACGCCGTACTCGCCATGACCGCCGCTCTGTTTGACGTTGCGCCCCATGCCCTGGGTGGGGATCGCGAAGGTCTCCCGGAGCGGGATGCGCACCTGCTCGGTTTCGACCTTGACGCCGTAGCGGTTGGTGAGCCGGTCCAGCGCCACGTCCAGATGGGCCTCCCCCATGCACCACAGCAGCATCTGGTGGGTCTCGGGGTTGACTTCGAGCCGCAGCGTGATGTCCTCGGCCGTCAGCCGGGCGATGGCGTGGGAGAGCTTGTCCTCGTCGCCCTTGCTCGCCGCACGTACCGCCACGGGCAGCAGCGGATCGGGGAAGGTCCACGGCGGCATCCGCAGCGGTTGCTCCTTGGCCGAGAGGGTGTCGCCGGTTTCGGCGTGGGCGAGCTTGGCCACAGAGCAGATGTCGCCGGCCATCGCCCGAGGCATGGGACGCAACTGCTTGCCCAACGGGGTGGAGAGGGCGCCGATGCGCTCGTCGACGTCGTGGTCCTCGTGCCCGCGCTCGGCCAGGCCGTGGCCGCACACGTGGACGACAGCGTCGGGCAGCAGCGTCCCGGAGAATACGCGCACCAGGCTGACCCGGCCGACGTAGGGATCGCTGCTGGTCTTAATCACCTCGGCCAGGAGTGGTCCCGCGGGATCGCAGGTGAATTCCTGAACGGGTTTGTCGTTGACTGTGGTCACCCGCGGCAATGGGCGCTCCAGCGGGCTGGGGCAGGCGCGCGGCAGCTCCGCTAGGAGTTCGGCGACACCGATACCGGTCGTGGCCGAGACCGCCAGCACGGGGTGGAAACCGCCGCGGACCACCGCCGCCTCCAGGTCGGCGATGAGCAGATCGGGGTCGAGTTCCTCACCGGCCATGTAGCGGTCCATGAGCGTCTCGTCCTCGCTCTCTTGGATCACGCCCTCGATGAGGGTTTCGCGCATGGCCGCGACCTGCTCCGCGGTGTCGGCGGGCAGCGGCGCCTCGGTGGAACCCCCTGGAGCGGTGGCCTCCCGGCGTGGGGGAGAGCCGGCCGCGGTGTAGTCGTAGAAGCGCTGTGACAACAAACCGATCAGCCCGGTTGCTGCGCCCTCGCCGCCACCCGCGGTCACGGGGAAGTAGGCGGGCAGGACACCGTCACCGAAGGCCGTCTGGCACTGGTGTAGCGCGCCGAAGAAGTCGGCGCGGTCATGGTCGATCTTGTTGACGGCCACGGCCCGGGGCACGTTGAGTGAGGCACACTCCTGCCACAGCAGTTGGGTGAGGCCGTCGACGCCGTCGACGGCCGAGATTACGAACAGCGCCGCGTCGGCCGCGCGCAGGCCCGCGCGGAGCTCGCCCACGAAGTCGGCGTAGCCGGGGGTGTCGAGGAGGTTCACCTTGATGTCACCGACCTGGAGGGGCTGGACCGTCAAGTTGACGGAGCGTTTCTGTCGGATCTCCACGTCGTCGTAATCGCTGACGGTGGTGCCCTCCTCGACGCGGCCCGCGCGGGAGATGACTCCCGCTTGGCGGAGCAGCGCTTCTACCAGGGTGGTCTTTCCCGCTCCGGAAGGGCCGACCAGAACCACGTTGCGGATGTTCGCGGGCAGGTCGGCCTCGGGTGCCCTGCCGTTGGTCACCGAACCAGATTTGTCCGCCATACCTCATCAACTCCCCACGGGTAACGCGGAGCCCGCGTCGTGTGACGCGGGACACTTCCACCGTTACGCCGGCGGCGCGCTATCACAAGAGGAAATCGATTAGCAGATCAGAACATGAAACATTCCTCAGCAAAAAGTGAACATCACATGGAGTTCGTGGTGAGAGGCCGGATGCACGGCTCATGCGGCACGGGCGAAGGATGCGTGCACATGAGCTGACCTCCTAGGCTGTGGCGCGTGCTATGGACAGAGAGCATCCCCGAGCTCGGCCCGGTCGCGACGTATGTGGGACTGGCCCTGGTGGTGTTCGCCGCTGTGGGGATACCGCCGCTTGCGGTACTGAAGTTCGCGCGGCTGGAGCGCGACCGCCCCACCGACCCCGATGCTCTCGTGCGCTTCTACCGTTCACACCTGATCACTGACGTGGCGGGAATCGTCGTCATCGTCGCGGTGCTCGTGCTGGCGAGCGACCTCGCTCCGGGCGACGTGGGGCTACGCCCGCCCTTGTGGTTCACCCCTGTCATCGGCGCTGTGCTCGGGGGGCTCCTGGCGTGGCTGGTGACGTGGCTGATCACCCGGGAACGCAAGAGCCGTGGCCGCAACGAGCCACTCGTCGATCCCGACTCTGCCCGAACGAAACACGTCATCACCACTATCGCCGCGCGCTCGCGACGCGAGCGGCGCCTCGCCTGGTGGCTGGTGGTCGGCAGCGCCGTCTTTGAAGAGCTGCTCTACCGCAGCCTGTTCCTGGCTCTGGGCCTGAGCTTGGGGCTGCCACTGTGGGAGGTGGTGCTGGCGTCGTCGGTCCTCTACGCGCTGGCCCACCTTTACCAAGGCTGGCACGGGCTCGTTGTCGGGCTCATCATCGGCTTGCTGAGCATGGTGGTCTACATCGGCACGGGCACGATCTTCTTCACGGTCGCGTTCCAGGTGTACATGAATGTGCGCGTGCTGCTGCTCAGCGGCGCGGGGCGACGCCACCGCCAACCACAACTGTGACCCGGCCGTCGCCGCATCCGCGGGGCAGTGCGGCCGTGGCTTCACAGCACCCGGCCCGGGCGCCTGCGGTCGCGTAGCGCGGCGAATCGCCAGGTGTTGACCGGGTGGGTGGAGAACAGGTTCACCAGCGTGACGAAGAACCCCTGCTCGACGCGGGCGCGATCGGCGATCTCGTCGAAGTCGACTGCCGGATAGAGGTATTTGCCCGCGGCGAGCACCCGCAGCCCCCGCATCCCTTCGGGACAAAACGCCAAAGCGTGGTTGTCGGCGGTGTACTCCTGAGCGCGGCTGAGAGAGGAGCCCACACCGGGGATGATGTTGGCCACCGAGATGCCGAACTGCCGCCAGAACGAGCTGTGCCCCGCGGCGATGTGGCCGACCTCGTGGCCGATGACGAACCGCAACGTCTCGGGGTCGTCGAGCCGCTGCCCCACTTCGAACAGGTCGCTGTTGATGGCGACATAGCGGCGGAAGCCGTGACCGGAGGCGAAAGCGTTGATCTGGCCGTGGCCGGCGACCACGTAGGCGTCGGGCACATGGGGGAGGTCGAAGGCGCGGGCCGCGTCGACCACCATGCGGTGCACCTGCGGGAACTGGGAGGCGCTGATGAGGACGCCGTTGACGCGCTGGCGCGCGTAGAGCATGCCGCGGGCGAAGAACACCACGGCCGGGATGCCCAGGAGGAGCAGGGGGTCGGTGCTGAAGTTGGTCAGCGAACGATTGACCGCCCCGACTACGGCGAGCACGGTGACGGCCACGCACATCGCCAAGAGTGAATTCTCCCGCGGGTGCCGGAGGGCACGCCGTCGCCGGTGGTTTCCCCAACAGATCCTCCTCGGCATGGACCCATTCTCCGTCCAGGACGACCTATTTCGGTGACAACGGCCCGGCAGCGAGCGAATCGCGGCCCCGGACGGGGGTCGCCAGGGGGCAATCCGGGGCGGGCAGGTGGTGTCGTTCGCTCGTGCCTCGATCGCTGCACGATCTCGGCAGCCTGACGGCAGCGGTGGCTGAGGCGACTGCAACCGACGCGGGCGGCCACGAGGGAGGACACCGTTACAACCCCAGGACACGACAACGAGTATCCCTCCCCAGACACGACATCGGAGAGGGGCGTTCATCCTGAGCCAAAGAAACGACTTCCCAGCACACAACACCAAACCACAGCATCCACCCCAAACACACCCCACCCCTGAGCTGCCGAGATCGCGCAGCGATCGAGGCACGAGCGACGGGACCCCCGCCGACAGCGCTATTGCAACCGACGCGACCGACAAACCACAGAAAGCAGCCGGGGCAACCGGGAGACAGAGGCGTCGGCGGCCACCGCTCGATCAAGGTGGCCGCCGACGAAGGTCTAAAGTCGGTGGGGCGGCTCGTCGTCGGTGTCGTCCGAGGTCGGGGGCGGGGCGGCAACCGGAGGTCCCTGGGGCGGCGGAGCGGGGTAGGCCGGCCCGGAGGGCGGCTCGGCCCCGGCCAGGCTTTCCGAAGGGCCGGTAGCGGTGCCCCGCGTCGGCCCCCGCGCCGGAGAGGGCGGATCGAGCAGTTCGGCCATGTCGGCGGCGTGGGTCGACTCGCCCGTCTCCTCGGGGGCGTCGGCGAGGAGGTTGGCCATATCGGCACGGTGGGTCGACTCGCCCGTCTCTTCAGGGTGGTCGGCGAGGAGGTCGGCCATATCGGCACGGTGCGTCGACTCGCCCGTCTCCTCGGCCGCAGCCGCGGCGGGTTCCTCGGGCGGTTCGGGGTCGACGTGGTCTCCGAAAGCGGCGTGGGCCGCCTCTACCGGCGGTGGACGCTCGCCGGTACGGGCCATGTCCGGCGCGCTGTCGCCCGCAGCGTCGGCGCGCCCCAGGTAGGCGAGCGCCCCCATCGTCATGGCCGCCAGCCCGGCGCGCAGCGTGGGTTCGCGATCGGGCGCGAAGTCGGGCGCGTGGGCTTCGGGCACCGCCGCGAGTTTCTCGTAGGGCGTCTCGCCGGGAGCCTCGTTCCACGTCTCGTGCGGCGTGCCCCCGATGAACCAGTAGACGTAGGGCACGGGGTCGGGATCGTCGGGGAGGCCGAACTCGGGGAAATCCTCGCTGCCGATGATGGGGTCGGGCAGGTCGAGGACGTAGTCGTCACCGAAGAAGGCCCGGTGGGCCGCAGCTACGACCGCGGTCTGGTCGGGGTTGTTGTCGGTGACCCGCGCCCGCTGATCGCGGACGATCTCGGGCGCGCGCGGAGCGCCCGAGGCTTGGGACTCGGCGTGAACGACCCGCTCGATGGCGGTGTGGAGTTTGGCCGCCGCCCGTTCGGTGAGGGTCCGGGTGTCGATCTCCAGGTAAGCCTCGTCGGGCACTGCCCCCACCCGCGCACCAGCGCGCATGACGCCCACGTTGACCATGGCGGCGTCCTTCGGGTCGATCTCGCGGGCCACGACCGTCTGTAGCCGGGTGACGATGCTCGCGGCGGTCATCACCGGATCGACGGTGGTGTGGGGGCGCGTGCTGGGGCCACCGGAGCCGAACACGCGGATCTTCAACCGTGCCGATGTTCCCAGGATCGTGCCCGCGCGGTGCTGGATCAGCCCGGCCGGCGCCGAACCGATGTGCTGGGCCAGCGCGACGTCGGGGCGGCCGAACCGGGGGTAGAGCCGTTCGGCGAGCATGCCCGCGGCGCCGTCCAACGTCTCCTCGCCCGGCTGGGCGACGACCAGCAGCGTGCCGCTCCACTGCTCTCGGGCGCTGGCGAGCAGGTCGGCGGTTCCCACTAGGCACGCCGTGTGCGCATCGTGGGCGCAGGCGTGCATGACCGGTACCTCGTCACCGTCGGCGTCGACGCCGCGGGCGGTACTGGCGTAGGGCAAGCTGGTGCGTTCGGCCACCGGCAGCGCGTCCATGGCGGCGCGCAGCAGCACCGTGGGGCCTGGGCCGTTGCGCAAGACGCCGACCACCCCGGTGCCGCCGATCCCGGCGGTGACTTCGTATCCGGCGCGCGAAAGCCATTCGGCCACCGAACGCGCAGTGCGGTGCTCCTGGTGCGACAACTCCGGGTTTCGGTGCAGATCCACGTAGAAACCCTCGACGAGGGGGAAGATCTCGTCTAAGAGTCGCATGACCGCGCCACCGATGTGCGCGGCATGTTGTGGTTCGACCGCCTGCGGCACTGCGTCCACCGCCTTCGTCTGTCGTCGTGCTGGGGTAACGGCGCTTTTCACAAGGGGTTCGGCCACCACCGCGCCGATTCTCTCGCCAGCGAGAACGAAATCTCAAACGATCGACGAAACCCGCTGGCATGGCGCGCTGGCGCGTGGTCAGAGATCGGCGTGGACGCACCGGCCGCCGTCGCGCCGTGTCCGGCCCGCTCAGCACTGCTCCGAGGCGCGTCGGGCGGGGACAGAGGCAATCAGATGTGAGGTGGAACTCACCCCCGCTGGAGTTTCGCCATCTCAGCGGTGAAGTCGCGGGTGGCCAGCCAGAGCTTGTAGATGATGACGACTTCAAAGACCAGGAGCCCCACGCAGGCCAGGAGAGTGACCGGGACGATGAGGGTGGTCAGCGGGGCGAGGATGCAGATGAACATCTCGAATTCGATCCCGCTGAACAGGTGGGGCCGCACCCGCCCGCGCAGCAGGGCGTTGCGCACACTGGTGTACCAGCGGAACCGGTCGGTGAAGCCGCGGTGGACGTCGATGACACGCGCGCCACTCTCGTGGGCGTCGTTGCGCAGTGTCTCAGCGTCGAGGTCGGGGTTGTCCCGCAGCGCCTCCTCGATGAAGACCACCGGCGCCGGGTCCGCCTCGGCCGGTCTCTCAGGGTCGGCGCCGTCGGGGTCGGTCGCCTCAGTGTCAGCGGTCTCAGAGGGGCTTACGGTTGGGGAACCGTTGGAGCCTCGCGCCGCGACTCGCAACTGCCGCCGCATGGACCGGCGTGTTTTGGCCACCTGTGACCCGTTGAGGTAGCGGAACAGGTCGAGGAAGGTCACGACCGGGGCGAGAATCAGGTAGAGGACGTTCCCGGTCGCCGCCCACTGGCCGATCAGCAGGGCCAGCATGCAGCCGAAGAAGCGGATACGGTCGAAGACGAAGTCCACCCATGCGCCAAACACCGATCCGTTGCCTTTAAGGCGGGCGATTTTACCGTCCATGCAGTCGAGGACGAAGCTGAGGTGAAAGAGCAGCGCTCCGGCCATCAGCCACGGCCACGTGGCCAGCGCGAAACAGCCGGCCGCGCCTAGGCCCAAAACGCCGGCTGAGAAGGTGAGCTGGTTGGGGGTGATGGTGGTGCGGTTGGCGGTCCATACGACCAGGCGTGCGGCGAGCGGATCAACCAGGAATACCGTCCACCACGCATCGCGCTTCTTGTAGGTGCGTTCACGGACGTCAGCGAGGGTGAAGCTCGTCATCTGTTCTCCTGGCCGGGGACAGTGCCGCGCTGGGCGGCTCAACGTGACCGAACGCGGCAGGGGTATATGTGGTACGGCCGACCGATCATTGCAGAGAGGTGAGAAATACCCCAATCGGTACAGCCGTAATTGTGATGGGTACACAGGGTTAGCGCCCCGGCATCGGAGTTGATGGCGGTGGCGCCGTGCCCTGGCAGCAACCACTGAGGTAGAGGCGTGCGCTTTCTGAACGACCAGGTTCCCAACCACGATCTGACCTACAGCGACGTGTTCATGGTGCCGCAGCGTTCGGCTGTGGGATCACGGTTGGACGTGGATCTGGCCACCAACGACGGGTCCGGCACGACCACCCCCATCGTAGTCGCGAACATGACCGCGGTCGCCGGCCGCCGCATGGCCGAAACGGTGGCGCGGCGCGGCGGGCTGGCGGTCATCCCACAAGACATCCCGCTCGACGTCGTCACCGAGGTCATTTCGTGGGTCAAACAACGCCACCTTGTCCACGACACCGCAATCACCCTGGAACCGACCAGCACGGTCGGTGACGCGATCAACCTCCTGCCCAAGCGGGCCCACAACGCGGTCATCGTCATCGACGAGCACCGCCGTCCCCTTGGGTTGGTGACCGACGCCGACTGCGCCGGTGTGGATCGGTTCACTCAGCTCAGCGAGGTGATGTCGACCGACCTGCTGACGGTGTCGGCGGCGACCGATCCCAAGGAGGCCTTCGGGACCCTGCACGACTTCCGGCACTACCTGGCCCCGGTCGTCGACGCCGAAGGGTCCCTCGTCGGTGTGCTCACCCGCACGGGGGCGCTGCGCGCCACGCTGTACCAACCGGCGGTCGACAGCGCCGGGCAGTTGCGCGTCGCCGCGGCCGTGGGGATCAACGGCGACGTGGCCAGCAAAGCCACCGACCTGTTGCGGGCCGGCGCCGACGTGTTGGTTATCGACACCGCTCACGGCCACCAGGAGAAGATGCTTTCGGCGCTGCGCAAGGTTCGGGCCCTCGATCCGGGGGTGCCGATCGTCGCCGGCAACGTCGTCACCGCCGAAGGCACCCGTGACCTGATCGCGGCCGGTGCCGACATCGTCAAGGTGGGGGTGGGGCCGGGAGCTATGTGCACCACCCGCATGATGACCGCGGTGGGGCGCCCCCAGTTCTCCGCCGTGCTGGAATGTGCCGCGGCAGCGCGCGAGCTGGGCCGGTCGGTGTGGGCCGACGGCGGCGTGCGCTACCCGCGCGATGTCGCGTTGGGGCTGGCGGCCGGTGCGAGCAACGTGATGATCGGCTCCTGGTTCGCTGGGACCTACGAGTCGCCCGGCGACGTCACCCGCGACGCGCAGGGACGGCTGTACAAGGAGAGCTTCGGCATGGCCTCGGCACGCGCCGTGCGGCTGCGAACGGCCGACGACTCCCCCTTCGATCGGGCCCGCAAAGCACTCTTCGAGGAGGGCATCTCCTCAGGGCGGATGTATCTCGATCCGGAGCGTCCCAGCGTCGAGGACCTGATCGACGACATCGTGGCCGGTGTCCGCAGCTCGATGACCTATGCCGGGGCCACCACGCTGGCGGAGTTCTTCGAGCGGGCCACGGTGGGGGTCCAAAGTACGGCCGGCTTCAGCGAGGGTAAACCGCTCGACACGAGCTGGTGACCTCTCGGGCCAACGGCGGTGGCGCGGGAGAGGGCTGCGGTGGGCCGGGCTTCACCTGCCCGCGCCCACCTGCCGTATGGGGTCCGGAAACGTGCCCGGGCCGGACCCCGCCCTCACTGCGGTGGCCATGGCCGACGCCCCCGTAATGCGGCTATTGACCACCTCGCCTCACGGTAGGGGAGTGTCCTCGCCCGCCGCTTCCCCCTGCGGGGGATTTATCGGCCGCGGCGCCCCTTCGGTCGCGCGCCCCTTCTCCTCCTCAGGTCGGAAATAATTCGACGCGGGGAACCCAAATGTCCTACCGCTCGTTAGGGGCCAACGGTAAAAATGGTTACGGATTGGCCCGAGACGGCAGATGTGCGTATGGAGGGAGGGGGAAACCGTGGCACTGTACCCCCTGCTTCCCATCACCATTGGCCTGGCGCTGCTGGTCTGGACGGTGAGCGAGGCACGGCGTGACTCCCTGCTGGCCGCACGCGGGACGCGCGTGCGCGGCCAGATCGCCGGCTATGAGGAGTCGCGCGGCACCTCGCGCATTGTCGTGCGGTTCCACACCGACGACGGCGACGAAGTTCTCGTCGCCCATGACGCCACGGGGTGGACCGCTGCTCGCGCCGGCAACGACGTCACGGTGACCTACGATCCGGCGTACCCGCAGCGAGCCCGTGTCGTCGAAGGCGCATGGGTGAGTCATTGGCTGCGGGGCATGCTTGCGGCGTTGGGGGGAGCTATGGTGCTCATCGGCCTTGGGATCGGCGTGAGCACCTGGAGTTGAGGGCGCCCCGCGGGCGCCGCCTCCTCAGCGGGCTCCACTGATGGTGGGGGCCGGGTGGCCATGCTTCACAAGGCGACGCGGAAGCTCACCGTCGACCGCGGTGCGCGTGGCGACCCGGGTAGCGGTGAGCAGGTCGACCAGTCCGACCTGGTCATAGCGGACCAGGGCGGTTGAGGCGTGGGTGAACATGACGGCGATCGCCCACCAGCCCAGTCCCAGACAGACCAGGGCGACGATCGGTCCGTGCAGCAGCGCTGAGCGTAGCGCCACCCGCCAGCGTGGGGCGGGGTGGGGGTGCCCTATTCCGACGATCGCCAGATGGACGGCGGCTCGCCCGGGGGTGCATCGGTCGCGGCGCGGCAAGGAGACGAGGGGGCCAACGAGCGCGGCGAGCGCCAGCAGGGCGGCGGCCAGCACTGGCCCGGACTCCTCCGCCGACACCACCGAGCCTGCCACGAGGGCGGCGGTGAGCAGATGCGCGCCAAACCACCACAGCCCAACGTCAAGAATGTGGCCCAGCGCGCGCCGCGCGAGTCCCGGAGGCAATAGGTCGGGGACGGCGGCGGGCCAGCCACGTGCCAGCGGGGGTGTCAGAACAACGCTGAAAAGCCACCCCAAAGACGCCCCCAGGATGCCGAAAACCACGTCGTCGGTGGCGGCAACCCGGTAAGGGCACGGGTAGAGCCCGACGAGGGCGGTGAGGTGGAGGAGTTCCACTCCCGCCGCGAGTGTCGCGGCGAACACGGCGGTGGTACCGAGCCCGCGGCGGTAACGGTAATGGGCCAGTATCCCCACTGGCAGGAACGCCCCCAGGGCGATGCTGGCGTGGGCGACCCCGGAAAGAGTCAGCGGGGTGAGTGTGGCCGCCGGCTCCCACACCGTCGGGGTGGCCGAACAACGGATCTCGGGTCCCTGCGGCAGCGGGGCGACCGCGTAACTTGCCAGCAGGCAACCCACGAGTGGCACGGCCCGGGTCACCTGTCCGGACCAGCCCCAGAGCCGACCGTAACGCCGGTGCTGATCGGCCAGGAACAGGGCGACTGCCACCACAATCGCGAACGCCACCGCGGCGACGGGCGCAGTGACGGCCATGCCGACGCCCCCTCCGTCGGACGCATTGAGCAACTTCATGATTACGCAAGGCTAATGCAATGGACACTGACCCCGCACACTCCCTCTGTTTTTGGCCATAAAAAATATAAAAAAGAGCGACATTACGGCCATTATTAGCCGTACGTAACCACATCATCTCCGAACGCACGTGACTGCCACTTTCTGGCGCGATGCAGCGACAGAAAGGATTCTTGTAACTATTTGGTAATTGTTTGTACGACCTTTACTGGTGGCAATTTGCCTCACCCCCGTCCTGACGTGGAGATATGCCGTCACGATCGCCCACACGCCGGCGCTCGCGGCATATAGCGAGGCGTTACGCGGGGGTTTCATAGAGGCTTCGCAGCGGCGTCGCCAGTGTGAGCGAGGTACTATCCGATGACCGGATTCACCACTTGGTGTGAGTTACAACCTTTTTTTGACGCGCCCGGTCGGATTCAACCGATTCCGTTCTGTAGCGCCCGCGCCGGAGACAGCGCTCCCTCCCCCAGGAGAGCCGCACCCACACCCTTCCCACCGGCACTTCCCGGCCACGTTTCGGCGTGGATCGAGCGACCCATGGGCTAGAGGAGAACAGTGCAGGCAGCACAACAGCGGCGAACACGCACAATCAAGGCACGCCTGAGGATGATCGTCCTCGTCCCGACCTCAGCCCTCATCGTGCTGTGGCTGTTGATCAGCGGATACCTGACGTTCGTCACCGTGCAGCAGTACCTGACGGCCAAAGCCGGTGAGGAAGGGCTCGCTCCCGCGTCGAGAGCGCTGATCGCGGCGATGGACGAGCGCTCGGCCACCATCGCCTATCTGGAACGCCCCCAGGAGAACCGCGAACGCCTCAACCAAGCGCGGGAGGTCAACGACAACATCACCGAAGACCTCCAAAGCGATCTGGAAAGCCTGCGCACGATCTCCCCACCGGCCGTGGAGGAGGCCCTCGACACGTTCACGGGCTACGCCTACAGCACGTCGGAACTGCGCACCCGGGTCGACACCGGCCAGGCGACGCGCGCCGAAGTCTTGGAATCCTACAACTCGCTGATGCGGGCCGGCGCCCAACTGTTCGACTCGCAGGCTCGGGCGACCTCGCCCTCCGAGGTCGTGGGCTCAGGGCTCAGTGCGACCTACACCTTCCGGGCCGTGGACAACCTCTCCCAAGCTGACGCCTACCTCGCCCGCGGTTTCGCCAGCGGCGAGATGACCGTCACCGAGCAGCAGCAGTTCGCCCGCCTCATCGGGGCCTACCACAGCCACCTTGACGCAGTCGCGCCCCACATGGCCCCCGAGGAGCGCGACCAGCTCGCCGAGCTGCGCAACAGCAACGAGTACTCCCTGCTCGTGGGCTTGGAAAACCAGATCGCCAAGCGGCGCACCACCGCCAGCGCCGACCCGAACACCCTCGAACTGTCCTACGACATGTCGACCCCGGTGAGTGAGCAGGAGTGGCGCGAGGTCTACTCCCCGGTCAAGCAGCAACTACGCGACATCGCCACCGAGCAGGCCCTCCACACCGTGGAGCAGCAGGCCGACATCGCCCGGAACACGATGCTCATGGCCATCGGCGGCAGCCTCGGCGTGGCCTGCATCGCGGTGCTGGCGGTCCTCATCGCGCTGCGTGCCGCGCAACGATTGACCTCCCGACTGAACCTGCTGCGCGACCAGACCCAAGAACTCGCCGACAATCAACTGCCCACCATCGTGGAACGGTTGAAGCGCAACGAGTACGTCGATGTGTCGGCGGCGGTCCCCGACAGCAGCCACAGCAACGACGAGATCGGACAGGTCGCCCAGTCGTTCAGCGCGGCCCAGCGCACCGCCGTCGAGGCCGCTGTGCAGCAGGCCGAGCTGCGTGACGGCGTCAACAAGGTGTTCTTGAACATCGCCCACCGCAGCCAGACCCTCGTCCACCGCCAGCTCCGGCTCCTCGACCAGATGGAACGCGCCCAGGAGGACCCCGAGCACCTCACCGAACTGTTCAAACTCGACCATCTGGCGACACGCTCCCGACGCAACGCCGAGAACCTGCTCATCCTGGGCGGGGAGTCGCCGGGCCGCACCTGGCACCGTCCCATGCCGCTCATCGACGTGCTGCGCGGCGCCATCTCCGAATCGGGCGACTACACCCGGATCAAACGGCAACAGATCACGCGAGTCTCCCTGACCGGCTCCGCGGTCGCCGACGTGATCCACATCGTCGCCGAGCTGCTCGACAACGCCACCACGTTCTCCCCGCCCCACACCCAGGTCCAGTTGCACAGCGAGCGGCTGCCCAACGGCGTAAGCATCGACATCGAGGACCGCGGCCTCGGCATGAAGGACGACGAACTCGCCGCAGCCAACGACCTCCTGGCCAACCCGCCAGAGTTCGACGTGATGCGCCTCAACGAGAAGATGCGGCTGGGACTGTTCGTGGTCTCCCGGCTGGCCCAGCGCCACGGCATCAAGGTCATCCTGCGCCCCTCCCCCTACGGTGGAATCCAGGCGATCGTGATGCTGCCCTCCTCACTGATCGTCACCGACGCTCCCGACCCCACCCCCGGTACCGCCGACGACACCGACGATCGAGCCGACCAGATCCCACCCCGGGTCTTTGCCCCCCACAAGCCGGACGCGCCCGCGGCGGCCACCAGCGAAGAGACCGGGGAGACCGAGGACGTCCGCCACGACACCGACCCTGCGACCGAGTCCGGCGACGCCCCACCTCAGGCGCCGACTCCCGAAAACGGCGCCCCCACGGCCGCCGGACAGGAGCCCGGCAGCGGCAAAGCCGATCTACCGCGCCGCAGTCGGCACTCGTCCCACTCGGGTGGCGCCTCCCCCCACCCCGCCACGCCGACCCCCCACCTCGCGGACGCCACCGCGGGTTCTAACGGCGCCGCCACCCAACGCCCTAGCCTGCCCAAACGCACCCCGCAGGCGAACCTGGCCCCGGAGCTTTCCGGCGGCTCTGTGGTCTCCCTGCCACCGGCCGGCTCAGCCACACCGTCCGGCCGGTCATCGGGAGACTCCGCCGATCGCTCAAGGCAACTGCGCCGGAAGCTGTCCGCCTTCCAAGACGGCACGAGGAGAGGGCGCCAGGACGGACGGCAGCTCCACAACGAGAGCGAGAAGGAACAGCATCGTGACGAATAACGCCTCTAGGGACTTGGACTGGCTACTCGACGAGCTCATCGACCGTGCGGTCGGGACACGGTGCGCGATCGTGCTCTCCGCCGACGGCCTGCTCATCGGAAAGTCAAAAGAGCTCACGACCAGCGACGCCGAGCACCTGTCAGCTATGGCGTCAGCTTTCCAGAGCCTGGCGCGTGGCACCGGACGCCACTTCGGCGGCGGTCGCGTGCTCCAGACCGTGGTGGAAATGGAGCACGCCTACCTGTTCGTCAGTGGCGCCGGTTCAGGCGCCTGCCTGTCGGTGATCGCCGAGGAAGACTCCGATGTGGGGCTCATCGCCTATGAGATGAACGTCCTGGTCGAACAGGTGGGTTCGTTCCTCGACGCGCCCCCGCGCTCCGAGGAGTCAGAACCCTCCCGCAGCGATCAGGTCTCCGAGAGCCCTTCCCGGTAGGGGGGAGAGCCGATGAACGATTCCCATGACACCTCGCATGACGAGTCCGGACTACCGGAAAGCGACCCGCTGGTACGGCCCTATGTGCTGACGTTCGGGCGACAGCGTCGCGACAGCGTACAGCTCGACATGATCAGCGTGGTCATCGCGGCCCGCGTCGATGCCGACGAGATCGCCCTGGAACCTGAGCAGATCGCGATCCTTGAGCTGTGCCAGCGTCCGCAGTCGGTGGCCGAGATCTCAGCGCGCCTGGACATCCCGGTAGCCGTGGTCAAAGTCTTGCTGAGTGACCTCATCAACAGCGGCTACGTCCTCGCCCGCGCCCCTTACACAGCAGAAAGCCCGGTGAGCCGGGACGTACTTCAGGCGGTACTCGATGGCATCCAACGACTCTGATGCAGACGGCGGACGCGCTGCGATCCCCTCCGCTCTCAAAATCATCATCGCCGGCGGCTTCGGCGCCGGGAAGACGACCCTGGTGGGCGCGGTCAGTGAGATAGCCCCACTGAGCACCGAAGAAGTGATGACAGAAGCCAGTATGGGCGTGGACGATCTCGCGGGGGTCGAAGAGAAGTCGACGACCACGGTCGCGCTGGACTTCGGGCGCATCACCATCAACGACGATCTAGTGCTGTACATGTTCGGCACGCCGGGCCAGCAACGGTTCTGGTTCATGTGGGACGAGTTGGCGCTGGGGGCTCTCGGCGCGGTGGTGCTCGCCGACACGCGCCGACTGGAGACGTGCTTCGCCTCCGTGGACTTCTTTGAACAGCGCGGTGTGCCGTTCATCGTGGCCGTCAACTGTTTCGACGGGGCCTACCACTACGAACCCGAGGAGGTGCGCGGCGCCCTGAGCCTCGCCCCGCAGGTGCCGGTCGTGACGTGCGACGCCCGGGTACGGGAATCGGATAAAGAGGTCCTACTGACCCTGGTGCGCCATGTCGCCGACACCATGGCCCCCGCCGTTTGACACCGTCCCGCGCCCGCTGCTTGAGCGGGCGCGGGAAGCTCTCGCCAAGGCCCGAGGCAAAGGCCGTGACGCAGTGTGGGAAAGTAGTCACACTGCCGGAGGCGCAGCCGTTTTCGCCGTGGGCGCGACGCCGGCCGGCTCCAGCAGCGGGCAGTACAACGGAGAGGGCACGGGGCAGTGAAACGGTTCGACTGGTACCACGAGACGCACCGGCTCGACGCCGCGCAGGACTATCTGCGTATCACGCAGATCCTTACCGCCCATGAATTCCCCTGGGACATGAGCCAGGCGCTAGGGCTGGCGCTCTACCGGACCTACGCGGTGCCCAGCATCGGTGAGCTGCTGCTTGGGACCAGGGAGTTCACCGAACGTACCCAGCGCCGCTACGACGACACGGCGCTGCTGCTCGACGCGATGCTGACGCACGGCTTCACGCCGGGCAAGGGGCGTGACGCGCTACGCCGGATGAACCAGATGCACCGCTGCTACGACATCTCCAACGATGACTACCGCTACGTGCTCAGCACGTTCGTCGTCATGCCGGTTGTTTGGCTCAACGAGTGGCGCTACGGCTGGCGCCGGCTCACCGAACACGAGATCACCGCCACCACCAACTACTACCGCGAACTCGGCAAGCACATGGGAATCCGGGATATCCCCGAAACCTACCGAGCCTTCCGCGAGCTGTTCGACTCCTACGAGCAGGAGCACTTCAGCTACTCCGACGGCGGTCGGAAGGTCTCCGATGCCACCCTCGACCTGATGGCCAGCTTCTCCCCCACGTGGCAACAGCCGCTCATGCGCCGCTTCAGCATGGCCCTGCTGGACCAGCGCCTGATCACAGCATTCGGCTACCGGTCACCGTCACGGTTGTGGCGCATGGCGGCCAACGCCGCGCTACGCACCCGCGCCCGCATCGTCCGCCACATGCCCCCACGCGAGGAACCGATGCTGGTCGAAAACAGCGGCAAGATCCGCAGCTACCCCGATGGCTACGACGTCAACCAGATCGGGACCTTCCCCAAAGGCTGCCCGGTCCCCCACGGCCTGACCACGACCGAAGTCGAAGCCACCGGCGCCCGCGTGCCCGCCCCACAGCGCCCCTCGACGCAAGGCGGCTAGGTTGTTGTTTTTGGAAAGGGCGGCGAAAGCGGGCGGTGGGCGCACGCGGGCGAGCGCCCCCGCAAGCTGGCGCGATCGCGAAGCGATCGAGGCACGAGCCAACAACGAGCACCCCCACAGCCCCGCACCCCTCAATCCTGTTTCCTAAAAGAGCAGCCAGGACCGACAGTAGGCATAAACAGATAAGTACGTCCGCCACCCCTGGCTGGCGAGATCGCGAAGCGATCGAGGCACGAGCGAACGGAGAACACTCCCCGCAGCCCCGCACCCCAGCCGTTCAAAAAACAACAACCTAGCGGCGGGACACGCAGGCGTTGGCTTCCGGTCAGGCGGCGACGGCGATCGCCTCGCGCAACGCGGGAGCGGCGACCTCGGCCCAGGCGTCAATCACCCCGTGCGGCTGGGCCAACTCGCCATAGGACAGCAACAGGCCGGGCTCGATCACCCAGGCTCCCAGGTCGGACAGGAGCACCCGCAGGTCCTCCTCAAGGTTGCGGTGGTTGCGCAGGTCGTCGACCGCGGCCATGGGCACCGCGATGGCGTGGGCCAAGGCGAGTTCGGGCAACCGGTCGGCGAAGACCTTGAGCAGCCCCGTGTAGCTGCCGTGCGCCTGCGGGGAGGCGACGAGGACGACGTCGCTCTCCTCGACTTGGGCGAGCGCTTCGGTCACCTGTCGGCTCGGCGACGGCGCGAGCAACTCCGGCCCCAACTCGGCGAGGTCGACAACCTCCGGCGAGGCCGCGATCGAGGTCACACCTTCGATGGTCGCCGCGGCGCGCACAGCGGCGGCCTGGACGGCGGAACGGGATTCTGGCGCGGCAACGAGCACGGTGAAGCGAGTCATGCGTGGTCTCCTTGTGCATGCGGCCGTGACCGGCCGCGAGAAGCGTAGCGAGGAACGGGGGCCGACTGTGGAACACCGCTGTTCCACGGCGTGGCACATGCCTCAACCCGGGAGGCGGCGAGAAGGGGGTTCGCGCGTCCGCGAGGCGCGGCGGGCCTGGGTCACCCCAATCCGGCCGTCATGTACGCCGGGATCACAGGGGAAAACGCCGCAAGAGCGCGGGCCTCGGGACGGACTCAGCTACGACACAGGGCGCTGGCCTGCTGCCGAAGATCGACATGCAGGCGCTGGACGAGCAGCTCACCGGCAGCCATGTTCTCCATCATGTGCGGGGCCGGCGTTATCGTCAATGCGTGATACGCGGTTTTGTCCGAGCCAAGGTGGGGTGGGCGCCGCGCCCACCGGCCGCGACGCGCGGCCCCTCTCACACGATCACCCTGTTCACGGGACGTGTGAGTGACGCCCTGCGCCGCTGGTTGGGCGAGAACGCGACGGATGTGGTGTCGGGCACAGGAAGGCGTTGCGGATGGCGACTCTAGCGAATGCGAAGCTGGTGACCCCGCAGGGGGTGACACAGGGCTGGCTACGCGAGGAGAACGGGCACATCGCCGCGCTCGGCCACGGAGCACCACCCTCCGACGGCTCCCACCCCCTCGACGCCGGGGGACGCTGGGTCATCCCGGGTACGGTCGACATCCATCTGCACGGCGGTGCCGGCGCGGCGTTCACCGACGAGTCTGCCGAACCCATCCGCGACATCGTGGCCTTCAACCGGGGCAAGGGGGTCACGACGGTGATCGGCGGCCTCGTGGCCGCCACCCCCGAGGACACCCACCGGCAGGTGAGCATGCTCGCCGAGCTGGCCGACGCTGGAGAAATCGGCGGGATCTTCCTGGAGGGCCCCTACATCGCCGCGGCCAAGTGCGGCGCCCACGATCCGGCGCTGCTGCGCGCCCCCGACCAGGACGAGTTCTCCCGGCTGCTCAAGGCCGGACGCGGACACCTGCGGATGCTCACGATCGCGCCGGAGTTGCCCGGCGCGCTGGCGTTGATCCGCCGCGCCGTCGCTGAAGGCGTCACGGTCGCCGTGGGCCATACTGAGGCGACCTACGAACAGGCGCGGGCCGCGTTCGACGCTGGCGCCACCGTGGCCACCCACCTGTTCAACGCGATGGGGCCGCTGCACCACCGCGAGCCCGGCCCGATCGCGGCGGCCCTCACCGACGACCGGGTGACCGTCGAGATCATCAACGACGGGGTGCACGTCCACCCTGCGGCCGTACGGTTGGCCTTCGCCGCCGCCGGGGCCGACCGGATCGCGCTGGTCACCGACGCGATGGCGGCCACCGGTCTGGGCGACGGCGAATACATGCTGGGCAAACTGCGGGTGCGGGTCGTCGACGGCCGCGCCACGGTCGCCGAGACCGGAGCCATCGCCAGCAGCACCATCGTGTTGCCCGACGCGATCCGCCGAGCGGTCCACGAGGTGGGCGTGACGCTGCCCGAAGCCGTGCACGCGGCCACCCGGGTCCCGGCACGCGCCCTGGGCCTGCCCGGGATTGGCTCCCTGGAGCCGGGCAACGCCGCCGACCTGGTGATGCTCGACGACGACCTCACCGTCGCCGGCGTGGCCCACCGCGGCACCTGGCTCGACGGCCGCTAGATGGTCGCCCGAGGTGGCCCACCGCGGCACAGCGTGCGGTTCTCCCCCGCGCATGCGGAGGTGGCGGCATGACGGGCATAGGCGAGGCCGCCCATTACCGGTGCTCACCGCGCACACGGGGGTGGCGGGGTCATAAGGCGTTTCTCGTCGCTCGTGCCTCGATCGCTTCGCGATCTCAGCAGCCGGAGGGGACGCAGTGGTTGAGGTGGAGTGAAGTGGTGCAGGCGGCCACCGCGATGAAGGAACGTCACTGTAGTTCGGGACCCAACAGGTGGCGACCTCCTCGAGGCCGACGCCAGGCCGCGACCCCAAAGACAACCACCCCCTAGCAGGGTCGAACCTCACCAGGCCACACCCCCACAACCTGAAACCCCACCAGGCCACGGCCCTAGATCACCCCCTCACAACCTGAAACCCCACCAGGCCACGGCCCTAGATCACCCCCTCACAACCTGAAACCCCACCAGGCCACGGCCCTAGATCACCCCCTCACAACCTGAAACCCCACCAAACCACACCCACAACCTGAAACCCCACCAAGGGGCGGCAGACTGAGGCACCCACCCCAGGCGCAGCCCACCCCTGGCTGCCGAGATCGCGAAGCGATCGAGGCACGAGCGAACGACGAACACCCCCACAACCCAGCCGACCACCCAACAAGCTCCAAGGCCACCCACCCGAAGCCATCAGGTCGACAGAGGCGCGTGGCAGAGCCGTGGACTCGCCGGCCCCGCCGGCGCCGCCGGGAGCCCGGCTTTGCCATGCTGGAGGTCATGGATCTCGCTTCGGCCCGGCGACGCTGGGATGTCGACGACGTCGACTCCGTGTGGCTCAACACCGCCCAGTACGGAATCCCGCCCCGCACTGCCGTGACCGCGCTGACCGAAGCGATGCGGGTGTGGCGCACCGGCAGCGAGGGGCCGCAGGCGTGGGGGCGGGCCGGCGAGATCGCGCGGCACCACTTCGCGGCGCTCGTGGGCGCTCCCGTCGAGGGGATCACGCAGGGAGCAACGACCGCCCAACTCCTGGGCACTGTGGCCGCGTCGCTGCCGGAGGGGGCGCGGGTCGTGGTCCCCGAAGGCGACTACACCTCGGCTGTCTTCCCCTGGCGTGCCCAAGCGGACCGGGGGGTCGAGGTCGTGGCGGTGCCGCTGGACAAACTGGCCGACGCTGTGGACGCGCGCACCTCGATCGTGGCGTTCAGCCTGGTGCAGTCGGCCACGGGCGAACTCGCGCCGGTGAACGAGGTTCTGGCGGCGGCGCACGCCGTCGACGCCTGGACGGCGGTCGACGCCACACAGGCAGCGGGCTGGCTGCCGTTGGACGCGACACGCTTCGACATGGTCGCGGTGTCGGCCTACAAGTGGCTCATGGCTCCTCGCGGCTTGGCCTACGGCTACCTGTCGCCCCGGCTGCGCGCGGCCACGCGCCCTCTCAACGCCGGCCCGACCGCGGCTGAGGACCCGATGGCGTCGTTCTACAGCACCGAGATGCACCTGTCGCCGACCGCCTCACGGTTCGACCTCTCCCCCGCCTGGTTCGCCTGCGTCGGAGCGGCGGCGTCCCTAGGCACCCTGCGAGAGATCGGCGTCGACACTGTCCACAAGCACAACGTCGCACTGGCCAACCGGTTCCTGACCGGACTCGGCCTGCCGCCCGGCGATTCCGCGATCGTCACGGTAGAACGCCCCAACGCGGGCGAACGGTTGCGCGCCGCCGGAGTGCATGCCGCCGAACGTGCCGGCCGCGCCCGCCTGTCGTTCCACGTCTACACCACCGAAGACGACACTGACCGCGCCGTGGCCGCACTGCGGTGAGCTGGGAGCCGTGACCCCAGGAGCCGGCCCCCGGGGAGCCGGCTGGTGCGCTTACCGCCCCTGGGAACTGGGCTGATGCCGAATCGAAGACCTCGGCTGGCCTCGAGGGGACGGAAATCCCCAAACGCCGCCGCAGCGCCGATGCCGCCCCCGATGGCAAAGCCCCCAGGTACACACCCAGGGGCCAAGCACCAAGCTGAGAGGGCGGGAAGTCTCAGACGCCGTCGTTTCGCACAGCGTCCAGGAACGCGCCCCACTCGGCAGAGCTGAAGCTCAGGTGTCCACGTTCGCGATTCTGGGAGTCGCGAACGTCGGCACGCTCGGAGGTCTCCCGGACCTCCACACAGTTGGTGCCGCCGTTGCTGTACGTCGATGTGTGCCAGCCAGTAACCGTCACTGTTCCAACCTCGCGATTTCTTCTCGGATTCTGTTCACGGTCTCGCCGGGAGGCAGCGCTACCCCCTGGAGAGCGGTGAACAGCATCCGGTATTGGGATACCTCCACCGTGTTCGTCACAACCTGCCCCTCACGGATGGACTCCGCGATCAGGACATCCGGCACGTGATCCGTTGTGATCAGCTTAAACGCCCCCGAGATACCAGGGTGCTTAGGTGTGTCTGCTGGGACGATATGCACAGCGATTCGCTCACGTTCCGCCAGATCCACCAGGTATGCGAGTTGTTCCCGCATGATTTCCGGAGATCCGTAGCGGCGAAACAAGATGGTCTCATCCAAGACGAGCCACAGCATAGGCTGCGGCGCGTTGGCGAACTGTTCTGCTCGCTTGGCGCGCTCCTCTACCCGTGTCTCCACTTCGTCCTCGGAGAGCCACGGAACAGCGTAGCGAATCAGGGTGCGAGCGTACTCGGCTGTCTGTAGGTAGGCCGGGACCACCAGGACCTCATACTCATAGACCGCGCTCGCGCCGTGGATCAGCTCCGCGACCTCATATTTCCATGCCTCGCGCCCGGAGCCGGTCAGATCGTCCCACAGCCGTTCCAGGCGACCGTGGCCGATGGCTTTGTCCAACTCGGCCCGCAGGGACGCGGAGGGGGTCGTCTTTCCTCGTTCGATATCGGATATGTGGCTTTTGCCGACACCTACCCGTTTTCCCAGAGCCGTTTGTGTCAGATCGTCGTCACGACGAAGCCGAGAGATCTCACGGCCATACCTGATAAGCGCTCGTTTATCGGGAGACATGCAGTCATCAGATCATGCCCTCTAGCATCCAGAAAGCGATTCCATGAGATTCCACAAGGATTGGCATCGTTCCGAGGAAGTGTAGATACCCCTTTACCTGGTGCCTTCCGATCGCGATGCTTCCTGTATGGCCACGACAGCGAACCCGCATTCCGCATCAAAACGGCGGAATTCAGACATGACAACCACATTCGACGCAGCGATGCCCCCGCGCGACCAAGGTGCCCTGTGGGTCGAAGAAAAGGCCCCGGAGTGGCGTTGTGTATGGCTTCCGCGCCATGGGACCTATCTCGCCTATCGCGATATGGAGATGGCCAATCCGAGCGCGCCCAAGCCCGCTGTGGCGGAACCAAAACCTGACGAGGTGCTTCGCGCAATCGAGTTGATCGCCGACCTGCGGGAGTTGGTGTGGGCATGGGTTTACCGCCGCGTGTAGCCCAGCGGGAGACTGTCCATGGGGCTACGGCGGTGGTTATGTGTCGAGGCGGCGCACGAAGGAGCCCAGGCCGGGTTCGGTGTAGGTGAGTCCGCGATTGCGGACCCCACTCAGCGCTTTCTGCGCTGTCGCGGAGGCGACACCGAATTCTTCCTGGATCGCGACTACGGAGGGGACACGAGCACCTGGAGCGTAGGTGCCCTCACGGATACGTTTTTCCAGCACATCAGCGATCTGTCGCCACCTGGGCTCACCTTCTTGGAACTCCACACCAGGATGCTAGGAAGTTCAGGCATACCTGCCAATCCACAGAATGCCTAGCATGCTATAGATATCCTGGGGTATTGTCTGCAAGTGAAAGTCCCCGCGAGTGAACGCACACTCCGGGGACGTGGCCACCGACTGGACAGGAGTCGATGACAGTGAAAATTCTACTTGCCACGTGTGCGTTTATGCTCCGCGTGGTCCGTCCCGCGCGTGGTCTGCACGCGCGCCCGTGGGCGATTCAAGACGAAGCCCCGACCCGCCACCGTCCGACCCGCCCGGTTCGGACAGGCCCGCAGCCCTGCGGACGCCATGCTCGCCCCGCCCGGGTGCGCGGCTACCTGCCGGCGCACCAGCAGTGCCCCTTGCCACGTGCCGAACGCACCCCTCATGAGGAGAAGGCCTTTACCGAGCACCCCCGGCGCAGTGTCGCGACCCTCCCCAAGACCACGGAGGTACGGGCATGAGCAAGCACACCAGTAATACCCCCGCTGCGACCTTCACGTGTGACCGTGCGTGGCGGCGCCGCTTCGCCGGGGTGGCGTCGAGTGTGAAGGCGGGCCGGTGCTGGCTGGAGACGGTGGCCGCCGAGATGGGCGCCCCCGACGAGCAGCAAGCCACCGCCGCGCTGCTGCTCTCCGAGACCGCCACGAACGCGCTGCGCCACACCGCCAGCGCCGAGCAGGGCTACACCGTGGAGGTGTGGGCACGGTTTGCGGGCTGGCTGCGCGTGGAGGTGCGCGATGCTGGAAGCTCGTCCCGCCCGCGGGTGCAGGCCCGCCAGGCCGCCCCCAAACGCGAGTCGGGCTATGGGTTGGCGTTGGTGGAGGCCTTCGCCCACACCTGGGGCGGGTTGGCGCCTGAGCAGGGTAGCGGGGTGTTCTTTGAAATCGCCTGGCAGCCGGTGGCGCCCCATCCTCCCGCGCCGCTGGATATGCCGGGGATGTGAGCGGTGATGGAGGTCTATCCCTGCACCCAGGTGCGCCGTCTGCGCGCCGAGTTTCCCGACTATTGGATCTATCGCACCACCGTGGCGTGGTGTGCGGGCTATATCGCTGTGGCCAACGAGACCGCCCTGACGCGCGGGAAGGCACCCATGCTGGCCGCCTCGAGTGCCACCGAGCTGGAGGCGCGTCTGCATGCCCAGGACCCACGCCCGCCGCTGCCCAAGCGCGATCGGTCGCGGTGCTACTGGCGCCCCTGGCCGGGGCGTTTCCTGGCTGAGGAGTAGTCTCTGGGTTTTGTTTTTTAACGGCGGGGGTGGGGGCCGTGGGGGTGTTCTCCGTTCGCTCGTGCCTCGATCGCTCCGCGATCTCGGCAGCCTGAAGGGGGCGCCCACCCGCATGCGCCCACCGACCGCTCCCGCCGCCCTTTTCAAAAAACAAAACCTCAGACCGCCCGGTCGCCCCCCTGCACCAGGGGGTGCGGAGACCACGCAGAGGGGACAGCACCCCTCGGGTCGACCGGGCACCCCCGTTTTGTGCCCCTGCCTGACCTGTGTGTTGGGCCTGTCAGGAAAAACCCGCCCATGACCCCACCCCCCAAGGCTCAGTCCCACGAATCCCCCGATGAGCACCATCCTGTGCTGGCCCGGCTATGCCGCCACAGCCCACCCCAGGACTACCGGGTGGCCTATGAGGCCGGAATCACTCCGGCGGTGATGGCCGCCCACACCGGCTGGAGCCTGCCCACCGTCTACGCACGCCTACGTGCGGCCGCCACGGTGATGGACCCCGGTGCCGCCTAGCCAACCGTTCGCCAGGACCTGGGAAAACCTGGGAGAAAAGGTGGCCGCCACGGTGATGGGACCTGGGGCCGCCCGCACCCCCTCCTCGACACCGCCGAAATGGTGCGCCTCTACCACGAGCAGGGCTGGTCAATGAGTCGCATCGCCACCCATATGGGCCTCAGCCTCAATACGATCAACCGTCGCCTGCATGCCACCGGCGTGACGCACACCCCGCGCCAGCGGCCCGCGCGCCTGCACCCCCACGATGAGACCTTCGTGCTCTATCGCCACGAGACTCACCCTCGCGCCATCGCCGCCGTGCTGGGCCTCAACCCCCGCACCCTCTACAGCCGCCTGGCCAAAACCCGCGCCCGCGGCTGGATCACCTAACCACAACACCCAGCCAGGCCACCACAAACCAAAGCAGCGTGGCCACCGCTACACTGCCGGGCATGGGACACCAACCAACACCTCTGCGAACCTTGCGGCTTATGCGGCATTCGCCCGATTCTCAACAAGTGGTCAAAACAGCCATTCACCGCTGACAGCGTCGCAGGTCAACGAGGGTGCTCCCCGCGCACGCGGGGATGGTCCCATCGCGGGCATTGCGAACTACTTGCGTGTCGAGTGCTCCCCGCGCACGCGGGGATGGTCCCATCTGAACGTCATCAGACCAAAAACCCATTTTGTGCTCCCCGCGCACGCGGGGATGGTCCGGCCGCGGCCGACTGTCCGCACGCCTGAGGCAGGTGCTCCCCGCGCACGCGGGGATGGTCCCGGCCTGACCGTCCGTGCCGTGGAGCACGGCGAGTGCTCCCCGCGCACGCGGGGATGGTCCCCGGGATCGAGGCGATCCCGCCACGCAGCACGCGTGCTCCCCGCGCACGCGGGGATGGTCCCATCGCCGTCTACCGCGCCGAGCACCAGCTCGGGTGCTCCCCGCGCACGCGGGGATGGTCCGCGCACGGCCGGTGGTGTGGCGGCCGCGCTCACGTGCTCCCCGCGCACGCGGGGATGGTCCCGTTCCCGCCAGAGCCGCTGGTGAACGCCTACAGTGCTCCCCGCGCACGCGGGGATGGTCCCGTGTGGTTCTGAAAAATCGCCTGCCGGATCGAGTGCTCCCCGCGCACGCGGGGATGGTCCCCTCCACGAACGTGAAGTTCACGCTCACCTCATGTGCTCCCCGCGCACGCGGGGATGGTCCTGGGGCCGCACCGGAGACAAGGCTTTCGACGCCGTGCTCCCCGCGCACGCGGGGATGGTCCCGAGATCTCCCAGCCGGACGTTGACGCGCCCTCGTGCTCCCCGCGCACGTGGGGCGGCGTGTTGGGAGGGTGGCGCCATCCGCTCGTGCCTCGATCTCGGCAGCCTGAGGGGGCGCGGGGATTGAGGTGACGTGAAGCGACGCAGGAACGCAAGGGCTGGGGGTGGGGTGAGGTGGTGGAGGCGGCTACCGGGGTGCAGGACGATGACGATGGTTCGGGATGCACGGCGAGGGGTGGTGGCTTCTCGGCTGCAACGCCGGACTGTGGCAGCCACCCCAGGCACAGCCCACCCCTGGCTGCCGAGATCGCGAAGTGATCGAGGCACGAGCGACGGGAAACCGACTCTGGTTTCCCCAAGCCAGATCCACACCGCGCCGCAGGCCCACACACGCGGGGAGTACGAAGAGCTTGCGGTAGCGCTCTACCTCTTCATAGGACTATCCCCGCGGGCGCGGGGATAGTCCACACCGCGGCGTGCCCCGGTCATCTGTCCGGGGCACGCCGCCCAACGCCGATGCGTCAGATATTACGCAGGTAGCCAGAATAGAAGCCGTCCTTGTTGACGGTGATCTGTTGGCGCTTGTCGATGTCGATTCCGAAATCGACACCGTAGATCGAACCGCCGATGCGGCCATTCCAATTCGTGGAGCCGTAGCCGTACCCTCCCGAGTTCCAGTGGCCGGAATTCACGGCAGTCACGTTGACCACGAAGTTATAGTTACGCTTTCCGGTTTCTAGCCTGTGCGCGTCGTCGACCCTGGAACCGTTAGTGTGGTAGTAGAGGTTAAGCTCCAGGCGGGTAACGGTCACGCCCATGACCTTCTGCTCCACCCTGTACCAGCTCCGGTAATTACCGGGCGCCAGATTTAGGGGGCTGACCTCACCGGTACCGGAGTCGACTTTCTCCATACCGCTGGTCCGAGTGATCACGACGCCGTCGTTGACCTGGGCGCGTGAGCGGGTCCCGGGAGAAGCGCTGCCTGCTTCCGCGGCCTCGTCCAGCAATGCCTCGGTCGTATCGGCGTCCTGAAGATGCTCCAGGAACTGGTGCTGCTCGCTCTCACTGAGCCCTGTGAACTCGGCAAGGGTGTCCTGTGCTCCAGGAACGTCGGAGTTCTCCAGGTAGTCGACGTAGGCTTCGGGGGTAACCTCGTTGACCACAGGGTACTCGCCGCTTTCCTCAGCGGGCGCGGCGCTGGCTGTCTGAGCTGAAGCCGAGAGGAGAACCGAAGCTCCCGCTGTAACGATTACGGCCAGCGAGCGCTTGACGGAGATTCTGCTTGGGGATATAGCCATCTTGAACTCCAATTTCGGAGTGCATTTTTACATTTCCCCACATACTCTAGCGACTTCCATCTCTCACATAAACTCCGAGACCGAATTTGGATATCCCTCCTTTATGATCCAACAATCCCGAAGCTTTGGCCAGCACACTTTTGTTTTTTCCTGGCAGTGACACCTTGCACTGGTGTGGCACACTGCGAAAAACGAAGATCACAGAGTTGCCACTATCAACCGTTCTCCGAAACCTGCTACCGTTTATTCATATTTTTCTTCGAATTTCGGGTTGACTTCAGCCTTTCTTCTGTTTCAATAGTGAGACGCAGCGTGTCCGTGCTACGCCAATACCGGACTCCGCAGGAGGAGAGCGATGAGCAAGCACGCGAAGACTATCCTGATTGTGGTCGCTGCGGTGATCGTTGGCGTGGTCGTGGTAGCAGTGCTGCTCGGAGTTCTGGGCGGAATCCTATGGGCGGGTGGCTCCACGTCCGATGGCTCGGGCACTGTCGGGGTTTCCAGCGCGTACCTGACTGCGTGAGGTCATCTCCGACAGATCGCCCGCGAAGCCGCCGCGCTGCTACTGCCCTAGCCGCCTCAGGGAGCCGGAGTTAAGTACCGGGAGTTGTGCGCTGTATGCCGTGCACCTAGGAGGCATGTGAGCGTGCCCGGTCGTGCTCCCCGCGCACGCGGGGATGGTCCGCCGCCACCGGCAACGTGGTGTTCTTCTGCGTGGTGCTCCCCGCGCACGCGGGGATGGTCCGTATGTCTCCGCCCCCTCACCGTTGAAGGTGCGGTGCTCCCCGCACAGGGGGTGGTTGTGCTTGGCGGGGTGGGAAAGTGCGTCGTCCGCTCGTGCCTCGATCGCTGCGCGATCTCAGCAGCCTGAGGGGGCACGGTGGCTGGGGAACACGAGAAGCATGGGGACACGAGAAGCATGGGGGCGCGGTGGCTGGGGGGACACGAGAAGCATGGGGGCGCGGTGGCTGGGGGGACACGAGAGGTATGGGGGCGCGGTAGTTGAGGGGCATGAAACGATGCCGGTGGCCGCCCGGGTAAAGAAACGCTGCGCTAGGTCGACACACAACAAGCAGGCGACAACCTCCCCACATACGGGGCCCGGTGAGCGCAGCCGCCCGAGGGCAGATGGCGTCCCCCGAGAAGTGGCAGGTGAGCCCCCGGCATAACCTCCTGCGGCAGATTCCCCATGGGACCACAGCACTAGGGCCCCGGCACACCCCGCCCTTAGCAGCCGGGCGGATTCCTGTGGGGCCGCGGCGCTAGGACACCCACCCCAGCCACAGCCCACCCCTGGCTGCCGAGATCGCGAAGCGATCGAGGCACGAGCGACGGGAAACCGACTCTGGCCTGCTCAAACCAAATCCCCGCCCGTGCCGCAGGTCCCCGCACGCGGGGACGATCCTTGCGCATACATCACATATAGGTCGTAACTGGCGCGCTCCCCGCGCACGCAGGGATGGGGTGACCAAGGAGATGTCGGTGTATGAGTTGCGCGAGTGCTCCCCGCGCACGCAGGGATGGTCCCAGCGGGTGAGCTGCCGCATGTTCGACACCGCTGTGCTCTCGGCGCGGGGGTGGTCGTGCTTGGCGGGACTGGAGGGCGTCACCGTTCGCTCGTGCCTCGATCGCTGCGCGATCTCAGCAGCCTGAGGGGGCGCGGTGGCTGGGGGGACATGAGAAGTGTGGGGACGCGGTGGCTGGGGTGACATGAGAAGTGTGGGGGCACGGTGGTTGAGGCGCCCTGAAGGGGGTGCGGTGGTTGAGGTAGCACGAAAAGATACGGACACGCGGTGGTTAAGGGGCATGAAACGAGGCCGGGGGCCGCCCGGGTGAAGGAACGCTGCGCTAGGTCGACACACAACAAGCAGGCGACAACCTCCCCACATACGGGGCCCGGTGAGCGCAACCGCTCGGGGAAGATGACACCCCTGAGAAGTGGCAGGTGAGCCCCCGGCATAACCTCCTGCGGCAGATTCCCCATGGGACCACAGCACTAGGGCCCCGGCACACCCCGCCCTTAGCAGCCGGGCGGATTCCTGTGGGGCCGCGGCGCTAGGACACCCACCCCAGCCACAGCCCGCCCCTGGCTGCCGAGATCGCGAAGCGATCGAGGCACGAGCGGCGGAAAACCGACTCTGGCCTGCTCAAACCAAATCCCCGCCATACCACAGGTCCCCGCACGCGGGGACGATCCTTGCGCATACATCACATATAGGTCGTAGCTGGCGTGCTCCCCGCGCACGCGGGGATGGGGCGCCGTCACCGTCGCGCGCTTCTTCGCCGTCGCTGTCCCAGCGATCGACAGGCGCCGCGCCCCTGGCGTCCCATGACAGAGAAAAAGCCCCTGACGTCTGCGATTTCGCAGGTCAGAGGCTTTTTCTTATAGGTGGAGGTGGCGGGAATTGAACCCGCGTCCTTCAACGCCGAACCAAGGCTTCTCCGGGCGCAGTCTGCTTAGCGTTCTACTCGGCTCCAGCGCTCTCGCAGACAAGTCGCTGACGAGCCCAGCCACGTGAATGTCCCAGTCAGGCCCCGTGGCCTGATCTGACTGGTGAGTCTCCTAACCGATGCCGAGTCCTGAGCCGGAGACGTGCTCAGGTCGACAGAGACGCTATCGCTTAGGCAGCGAGAGCGAACTCAGTGCGCTTAGAGTTGGCACTTATATTTAGCACGATCGCATGATTAACGAGGCGGCGATCGCACATCCTCGGCCCGCTTCCCTCGATCCGATCCGTCGAAGTCGAAACCGATCACCCCCTGTGGAATTGTCAACGGACCCGAAGGTCCGCACGGAGACCGGTCGTGGCCGACTCCCGCCAGGGTGAGCCAGACCGCCTAACCGGATCTCTCCTACACAGTGACTTTACCGTGCCAACGCGCACTACACCAAGTTAATTCCCCCTGCCTCGCGCGTTGACTCCGTCTCGTCGCGGCGGCCCCTGCCGCTGCGAGGTGGAAGTGGTGCCGCGACGCAGGGGCCACACACGAGAAACCCCCGCGGGCGCGGACGGGAACCATCAACGCTGCCCGCGAGGGCGGCCGGCAGGGTCAGGCCGGCCTCGATCAACAGGGCCTCCCCCGAGACGAGGTCCTGTTCTCGCGACTGGTTACCGTAACCCCCTTTACGGCCCAGTCACTAGGGAAGACGCCTCTCACCAGGGAAAAGGTTGCCCGAGCCGCGCGGATTCTTCGCACGAGTCCGCGCCCCTGCAAGGGCGTGGTTAGGGCCGGCTCCATGGAACGAACACGGTGTTGGGCGGTGCTCTGCCCGAGTGCGGACCGCTCGCCAGACAGCCCCGTAGCGCCGGCCCCAGATTCTGTTTTTCGGAGGCGTGGGGCCGTGGGGATGTTCTTCGTTCGCTCGTGCCTCGATCGTTGCGCGATCTCGCCAGCTCGCGGGGGCGACAGCGGACGCACTCACCCGCTTTTCGCCCACCGCCGGCCCCTTCCTGCCCTTACGAAAACAACAACCTAGGCGCCGGCGGCGGCACCGTTGTCGGCCGGGGCGTCCCCTGGAGCGGCGCCCGGCGCGGCGCCCGGCGCGGCACCGCCCTCGGGTGGCGCGGTCCCCTCGCCCTGCTCATGGGTGCCTTCGGCGTAGCCCGCGGGTAGGCGTTGCAAAAAGTCCGAGACGGCCCCAACCGCCCACTGGTAGTCCTGCTGGGCGGCCGGGTCGATCTCGACGACGCAGGCGAAGGCCACCCGCCCCTGGTATCCCGCGAACCATTGCAGGGTCCGCTGCTGGCCGTCGATCTGCTGGCCGGCGGTGCCGGTCTGCCCGTGGACCGGGACCGCGCCGACGTTGGCCATCGTCGCGGCGCCCTCGACCGTGGCAGAGCGCATCAGCCCGCGCAGCGTCTTGGCATTGTCGGGGTTGAGTGGCTGGCTCGGCTCGGTGGCGGGGTTGTTGGCGTCGCTGCTGAGCACCAGCTTCGGGGCGTGCCAGGAACCGTCGGCGACGGCTCCGGCCACGAGCGCCATCGACAACGGGCTAACCCGGACCTGGTCCTCGCCGGTCACGGCGGCAGCGGTTTGCGCAACGTCGGCGGGGGCCGTGAACTCGCCGGTGTAGGCGGGCACCGGCAACTGCCAGTCGCCGCCGATGCCGAAGTTGCCGGCCGCGGCGGAAAGGTTCGTGGCCTCGGCTGACTCCGCCATCGTGGCGAAGGCCGTGGTGCAGGCGTAGGCGAAGTTACGGTCGAGGTCGGTGTCGCCGAACAGTTGGCCCCCGCCGGGGTTGGTGAAGGTGCGCCCGCCGACAGTCTTCTTCTGCGGGCACGGGACCTCTTGCTGCGGAGTGACCGTGCCGGCGGCCAGCATCGCAGCAGTCGAAACAATGGTGAAGGCTTCCCCTGGACGGTACTCCCGGGTGAAAGCGCCATCGTCGTCAGCGTTGGTGCCCTGGCTGGCGGCTGCGAGAATCTCACCGGTAGGGGCGTCGACAGCCACCAGGTAGGAGCGGGTGGGCACCGTGTCGAGCGCGCCGGCGGCGGCCTCCTGGGCGACGATGTCCAGGGAGGTGCGCAGCGAGCCGCTCTTCTCACCGTTCCAGGCGTAGAGGGTCTGGTTCTGCTCGCCGGACTCGTCGAGCGTCACGATGCTGGTGGTGGCGGTACCGGCAAGGCGCTGTTGGTAGACGCTTTGCAGCCCGCCGAGGCCGACGGTGTCGCCGGCCTGGTAGGGCCCGGAGACCCGGGAGGAGACCTTGTGCTCGGCCGTGCCCGCGACGGTGCCGACAACAGCCGAGGCCACCTTGGGGCTGAGCGGCATCCTCATGTCGGCGGTTTCTACGCCCGCGATCGCGGTCGCGGTGTCGACCACCGACTGCGAGACGTCGTTGCGCCGCATCAGCACCAACGGCTGGAACTTCTCCGGCGGCGCGGAACGGACCCGGTTGAGGAGGGGATCGGGGTCCTCGTCGAGCAGCTCGGCCAGCTCCGCTATGCCCCCCTCCGTGTCACTCATGTCGGCGGGGCGAACCCCGAAGGCCACGACATCGGTTTCACCGACAAGCGGCTGCTCGTTGCGGTCGTAGATCTGGCCGCGAGGGGGCACGCTGTAGGTGACGGCCAGCCGCTCGCCAGGGTCGAGCTCAGGGTGGATGACGCTGGGCGCCCACTCGATCGCCCAACCGGCCTCGCTGCGGACCAACGGGATGGTCCCGGTGTACTCCCACACCGGATCTCCGATCCCTAGGTCGGCTTCGACATCGAACGAGGCCGTAGCGGTGTCGGTCGCACCGTCGACGGTGATCGGCCCCAGCCCCAACCGCAGTGCCGCGAGGTCGAGCTGGTCGTGGGCCTGTTCGAGCGCGGCGGCGACGGCGTCGAGCTCGCCCGTGGTCTGGCGGGCCGCGCTGCGATAGTCACCGGCCTGCCAATCCAGCAGGAACGTGCGCACCGCCACTTCGGGACTGGGCTCAGCCACGCAGCCGGTGACGGCGGCGGCCGTGGCGATGCCCGCGAGGCAGGCGGTGAACCGACGGAGGGGAGGGGGGGTCACCCTTCGAGTTCCTTTCCGGGGCCTCAGCGCCGACGGCGAAGGGCGCGCTCCATGTCACGCTGGGCCTCGCGCGCCGCGATGTCTCGGCGTTTGTCGTAGGTGCGTTTACCGCGGGCCAGAGCGATCTCCACCTTGGCCTTACCGTCGCGGAAATACAGCGACAGGGGGACCAGGGTGCGCCCCTGCTCTTGGGTCTTGCCGATGAGCTTGGCGATCTCCTCACGGTGCAGTAGCAACTTACGGGGCCGGCGGGGCTCGTGGTTGGTCCAGGTGCCCTTTGTGTACAGCGGGATGTGCACGTTTTGGAGCCAGACCTCACCGTCTTTGACCAGCGCATAGCCGTCGATGAGGGAAGCGCGCCCGGCCCGCAGCGACTTGACCTCGGTTCCGGTGAGGGCCAGCCCCGCCTCGTAGGTGTCGTCGATGTGGTAATCGTGCCGAGCTCGCCGGTTCTGGGCGATGACGTCGCGCCCTTTCCCTTTCTCCCGTGGCACTGGGGACACTTCCCTTCTAACAGCCTCGCGTGGGCCTTATACCCGCAGGTAGCGCCGCAGTGTCAGGAAGGAAGCCACCGTACACAGCAGCACACCCAGGATGATCGACACGCCGATGACGGAGAAGACCGAACCGAGGCTCAGTGTCGCGTCGAACTGGAACCACTGCTGGACCCTATCGAGCAGGAAGTACTTTGTCGCCACAATAAAGCCTGAGGCAAAGATACCGCCGATGAGCCCGGAGATCGCCCCTTCCAGCAGGAACGGGAGCTGGATGTAGAAGTTGGAGGCCCCCACCAGCCGCATGATGCCGGTCTCCCGACGCCGGCTGTAGGCCGACAGGCGGATGGTGTTGCCGATGAGCAGGGAGGCAGCGGCGAGCTGGATGAGCGCCACCGTCAGCGCCGCCCACTTCAAGCCGTCGAGCAGCCCGAAGAACTGGTCGAGGACATCCTGGTCGTTGGAGACGGAGTCGACGCCGGGGCGGCCTTCGACCGCGCTCTGGACCGTGTCGTACTCCTCCGGATTCTCCAGTTGCACCCGGAAGTTGTCGGGCAGGTCGCCCTTCTGGGTGGCTTCGACGAGGGCCTCGTTGTTGGAGAAGCGGTCCTGGAAATCCTCCCACGCTTCCTCCGCGGTGACGTACTCGACGCTGGCCACCTCGGACATGGCCTCCAAGTCCGACTGGATCTGCTGGCGCTCGTCCTCGGTGGCCGGCCCGTTCTCCTGGCACACCGTAGTCACCGACTCTTCGGTGCACAGGTAGATCGTGAGTGAGATCCGTTGATCCCAAAAGCCGCGCATCTCGGTGACCTGCTGGTTGATCAGCAGGCCACCGCCAAACAGAGCGAGAGAGATGGCCACCGTGGTGATCACCGCGATGGTCATCGTGAGGTTTCGGCGCAGGCCGATCCAGATCTCAGAAAGTACGAACTGTGCGCGCATGAGAGTTAAGGGTCCATCCTTGTGGGGGCTCTACCGCGCCACTGGGCGCTGGGTGTGGCGCGTAGCCTGCCACAGTCGCGTCAGTATGCCTGACCGTAGACACCACGGGTCTGGTCGCGCACGACCTCGCCTTCTTCAAGCTCGATGACGCGCTTGCGCATCGAGTCGACGATCGCGGCATCGTGGGTGGCCATGACAACGGTGGTTCCGGTCCGGTTGATTCGGTCGAGCACCTTCATGATGCCGATCGAAGTGGCAGGGTCGATGTTTCCCGTGGGCTCGTCGGCGAGCAGGATCTGGGGGCGGTTGACGAACGCGCGCGCAATGGCGACACGCTGCTGTTCACCACCGGAAAGCTCGTCGGGCATGCGGGTGGACTTGCCCTCCAAGCCGACCAGCTCCACAACCTCGGGAACGACCTTGCGGATGAACCGGCGCGGCTTACCGATGACCTCCAGCGCGAAGGCTACGTTCTCGAAGACGTTCTTGTTGGGCAACAGCCGAAAGTCCTGGAACACGCAGCCGATACGGCGCCGAAGGTGGGGCACCTTCCAGTTGGACAGGCGCGCGAGATCCTTGCCCGCGACGTGCACCCTGCCCTTGTTGGGCTTCTCCTCTTTGAGGACCAGCCGCAGGAACGTCGACTTACCCGAGCCCGAAGGCCCGACGAGGAAGACGAACTCGCCCTTGTCGACGTCGATGGAAACGTTGTCGAGAGCCGGGCGTTTCTGGGTTGTGTAGGCCTTGGTGACGTTATCGAAGTGGATCAAGTTGCATCACAAGGGTCTCGGAGGTTGGGAGCGCCCACGCGGACGGCGTATCCGTGTAGGGCGGTGCAGGCCTCTGCCGGGCCAATCGACAGTGTAGAGGCGAAAGCGACCTGGAATGTCCCAAATCGACCTAGATCGACGTGGGTGGCGCCACCGAACGGCGCCGACCGATCGAGCCGGGGGCCAACTCGGCGCGGCGCCGACCGCGGTCACTGAATCGCCACGGCCGTTTCGCTTCACCACTGCCGGACAGCATCAGCTATACACGAAACAACTTGGTAGAGGATAGCGGAAACATCAAGCAGTGGTAACGTTCACGCATCCGCGTCGCCAAGGTGTCGCAGTGTCGGGGGCCGGAGGCTACCCGCCAGTGTCCTCCTGGCTGCGCAGCCACCGGATCTCGGCGTCGATGAAGTTGTCGATCTCGCCGTCGAGAACGGCCGAGGTGTTGCCCGTCTCGATGTTGGTGCGCACGTCCTTGACGTTTTGGTAGGGGTGCAGCACATAGTTGCGGATCTGTGTGCCCCAACTATTGGAACCGTCCCCGCGCAGCTCGTCGATGGCGGCCTGCTCCTCCTGACGCTTGCGCTCAAGCAGTTTGGCCTGGAGCACCGACATGGCGGTAGCCCGGTTTTGCAACTGGGAGCGCTCATTTTGGCAGGAGACCACGATCCCGGTGGGGACGTGGGTGATGCGCACCGCCGAGTCGGTGGTGTTGACGCCCTGCCCGCCGGGACCGCTGGCGCGGTAGACATCGATGCGCAGGTCGCTCTCCTCGATGTCGATGTGGTCGCTGTGCTCGACGACGGGCACGACGTCGACACCGGCGAAGGAGGTCTGCCGACGGTTCTGGTTGTCAAACGGGGAGATGCGCACCAACCGGTGGGTACCGTGCTCGCCGCGCAGCGTGCCGTAGGCGAACGGCGCCTTGACCGCGAAGGTCGTGGACTTGATCCCGGCTTCCTCGGCATAGGAGGTGTCGTAGATCTCGGTGGGGTGTCCCCTGCGTTCGGCCCAGCGCAGGTACATGCGCTGTAGCATCTGCGCCCAGTCGGCGGCATCGATCCCCCCAGCCTGGGAGTTGATGGTGACGAGCGCTTCGCGCTGGTCGTAGGGCCCTGACAGCAGTGTGCGCACTTCGAGGTCGCCGATATCCTTACGGAGCTGTGCCAACTCCGCCTGTGCTTCGGATTTGGCCTCGGGGTCGCTCTCGGTCTCAGCGAGCTCGAAGAGGATGGGAAGGTCGTCGATACGTTCCCGGATGGCCTCGACTCGCGCGACCTCTGTTTCCAGGTAGGACAGCCGGCGCGTCACCCGCTGAGCGTTATCCTGATCGTTCCACAGCTCTGGGTCGGCAGACTGCTCGCGCAACTGCTCAATCTCGGTTCGCTTGGCGCCGAGATCCATGACGGACTCCACGCTCGCCAACGTCGACGAGAGTTCCTTGATCTGCTCTGTTGGATCTTGGTCTGCCACGCAGCCAAGTCTAGGGGGTTGCGTGCGGGAAGCGGCGTGCGACGGCGACACCGCTTCCCGATAACGCCGGAGCCCCTCAACCGCTACCGCGGCTCCCATGGGCTACCAGGGAGCGGATCGAGCGCAGCGCGACCGAGAGAGTCGCGAGATCGAAACGCTCACTCTCCCAGATCTCGGAGAGGGTCTGCCCTGCGCGGCGCACCGCGTCCTCGTTCTGTTCGGTCCACTGCGCGCGCAACACGTCGGGGCTCTCGCCCGCCGCGCCCGACAGCAGCACATCGCGGGTCAACCCGGCGTGGGCGGCGTAGAGGTCGTCGCGGATCGCCGAGCGCGCCATGGTGCTCCACCGGTCCTCGCGGGGCAGCGCGATGATGCGTTCGCGCAGTCGGCTGATCTGGAGTTCTTCTGCGAGGTCGAAGTAGACTTCGGCAACCTCGCGTAGCGGCCGGTCGACCTCGTGGGAGACCTCGACCAGGTCGAAGGTGGAGTAGGCCGGGACCATGCTGGCGATACGCTGGGCCAGCTCCGGGGAAGCACCGCGCGCGACGAACTGTTCGCGGCGCTCGGTGAACGCGATGCTGTCGCGCCCGCCCAACAGTTCGGGCAACTGCGGCACGATCTCCGACACGCCCTTTTTGAAGAAGGCGATCTTCTCGCTGAGGTCGAAGGGGAACCGGTTGTTGCGCAGCAGCCACCGAGTGGAGCGCTCGGTGAGTTTGCGGCTCTCCAACAGCATCAGCAACTGGGTGTCGAGGTCGACGCGGTGGTCGAGCTCTTCGATCTCGCGCCACAGGTCGGGAAGGTCGAACACGTCCTTGACCACCAGGTAGGCCCGCGCGATGTCGGCGGCCGAGGCGCCGGTCTCCTCGTTGACCCGAAACGCCAGGGTCGTCCCCGAGCGGTTCACCAGGTCGTTGACGACCTCGTTGGCCACGATCTCGCGGGCGAGGGGGTGGTGAGCCATAGCGCCGGCGAAGCGCTCGCGTAGCGCCGTGGGGAAGTAGCCGATGAGCGTGTCGTTGAGGTAGGGATCGTCGGGCAGCTCCGAGGCCAGGATCTCCTCCCCCAAGGTGATCTTGGTGTAGGCGATCAGCGTGGCGAACTCGGGGCCGGTGAGCCCCTGGCCGCTGGAGCGGCGGGCGGCGATGGCCTTCTCGTCGGGCAGGCACTCCAGCTCGCGCTTGAGGTGCCCGGAGCGCTCCAGCACCCGCAGATAGCGCCGGTGCACGTGGAGCATGCTCGTGGCTTGCTTGCGCGCGGCGGCCAAGACGACGTTCTGGTGGTAGTTGTCGCCCAGTACCAGCTCGGCCACCTCGTCGGTCATGCCCATGAACAGTTCGTCGCGCTGGGCCTTGGACAACCGGCCGGCATGGACCTCGCGGTCGAGCAGGATCTTGATATTGACCTCGTGGTCGGAGGTGTCGACCCCACCGGAGTTGTCGATGAAGTCGGTGTTGACGCGCCCCCCGCGCAGGGCGAACTCGATACGCGCGCGCTGGGTCAGCCCAAGGTTGCCGCCCTCACCGATCACCGAGCAGCGCAGGTCGGTGGCGTCGACGCGGACGCCGTCGTTGGCCTTGTCGCCCACATCGGCGTGGGACTCGGTGGTGGCCTTGACGTAGGTGCCGATACCGCCGTTCCAGAGCAGGTCCACCGGTGCCCGCAGGATGCACCGGATGAGCTCGAACGGCGGGAGCGAGGTGACGTCCACGGCGATGTCCAGCGCCTCGCGCACCTGCGGGGTGATCGGGATCGACTTCGCGGTGCGCGGGTGCACGCCCCCGCCCGCGGAGAGCACCGAGGCGTCGTAGTCGGCCCAGGTGACCCGCCCCGCCTCGAACAACCGGCGGCGTTCAGCGAAGCTCGCGGCCGGATCGGGGGCGGGGTCGAGGAAGATATGGCGGTGGTCGAAGGCGGCCACCAGGCGGATGTGGGGCGACAGCAGCATGCCGTTGCCGAACACGTCGCCGGACATGTCACCGACGCCGACCACGGTGAAATCCTGGCGCTGGACGTCGACACCCATCTCGCGGAAGTGGTAGCGCACCGACTCCCACGCCCCGCGAGCGGTGATGCCCATGGCCTTGTGGTCGTAGCCCACCGACCCGCCGGAGGCGAAAGCGTCGCCCAGCCAGAAGTCGCGGCGTGCGGCGATGTCGTTGGCGATGTCGGAGAAGGTCGCGGTGCCCTTGTCCGCGGCGACCACAAGGTAGGAGTCGTCGCCGTCGTAGCGCACGACATTGTCGGGACGCTCCACGGCACCGTCGACCCGGTTGTCGGTGACGTCAAGCAGGCCGCTGACGAACTGCCGGTAGCACTCCACCACCTCGGCGTGGACGGCCTCGCGGTCACCGGAGGCCGGCAGCCGCTTGCACACGAAGCCGCCCTTGGCCCCGTTGGGGACGATGAGCGCGTTTTTGACCATCTGGGCCTTGACCAGCCCCAAGACTTCGGTGCGGAAATCCTCGGGCCGGTCCGACCAGCGCAGCCCACCGCGGGCGACGAGACCGAACCGCAGGTGCACCCCCTCCATGCGCGGCGAGTAGACGTAGATCTCGAAACGCGGTCGCGGCGCGGGCAGGTCGGGGATGCTGCGCGGGTCGAGCTTGAGGACGAGGTAGGGCTTGCCGCCGTCGGCGGCGGCAGCGGCCTGGTCGGGCTGGAAGTAGTTCGTGCGCAGTGTCGCCTCGATCGCGGCGAGGAAGGCGCGGAGGATGCGGTCGGTGTCCAGGCTGGCCACGCTGTCGAGTTCGCCGCGGATCTCCTCTGAGATGGCCTGTGAGCGCTCCTCGCGGCCAATGTCGTGGCGGGGGTCGAAGCGCGACTCGAACAGCCGGACCAGCAGGTTGGCGATGTGGGCGTGCGCGACGAGCATGTCGGCGATGTAGTCCGGGCTGAACGTGCTGCCGGTCTGGCGCAGGTACTTGGCGTAGGCGCGCAGGATGGTGAGCTGGCGCCAGGTCAGGCCGGCGCGCACCACCAGGGCGTTGAAGCGGTCGGATTCGCCGTACTCGCGCCATAGGGCGGTGAAGGCGTCCTCGAAGAGGAACTTCAGCCGGTTGGGCGCCAGCTCGGCGGAGTCGAGGGGCGCCAGCCCGAAGTCGTAGATCCAGGCGCGCCGTACCCGCTGCGAGGCGGTCGAAGAGGGGGTGACGCCGTAGGGGCGCTCGTCGACGACCTCCACGCCCATATGCTCCAGCAGCGGCAGTACCCGCGACAGCGAGATGGGGGCGCCGGTGCGGTAGAGCTTGAAGCGCCACTCCCCGTGGGCGGCGCGGTAGAGGTTGACCGTGATCTCGTCTTCGTTGAGGGCGCTGAGGCGGGAGAGGTCGTCGACGGCGGTGGCGGCGTCGGTGTCGACCTTGTAGCCCTCGGGCAGGGCGCTGGCGTAGGCCCGCAGGACCTCGGCGGCGCGGTCGGCACCGTAACGGTTGGCCAACTCGGCGAAGAGGTCGTCGTCCCAGGAGCGTGTCGCCTTGGCGACCTCGGCCTCAAGGGCACCGTGGTCGACGTCGGGCAGGGCGCCGCCCCCTTGGGCGCGCACCACCAGGTGTAACCGCGCGAACGGGGCCGCGCCGATCATGACGCTGTGGTCCATGGTGGCGCCGTTGAACGCCTTGGACAAAACGTCGGAGATGGCGAGGCGAACCTGGGTGTTGTAGCGGTCGCGCGGCATGTAGACCAGGCACGACATGTAGCGCCCGTAGGCGTCACGGCGCAGGAAGAGCTTGGTGCCGCGCCGTTCTCGCAGCCGCAGCACACTGGTGACAACGTCGTGGAGCTCGCGGACGCTGGTCTGGAACAGCTCCTCGCGGGGGAAACCCTCCAGAATCTCAATGAGGTCCCTGCCGTCGTAGCTGTCGGCGTCGAAGCCGGCCAGCTCCAGCAAGTCGGTGAGCTTGCGGTTGAGGATCGGGATGTAGGAGATGCTGGTCGTGGTGGCTTCGTGAGTGAACAGGCCGAGGAAGCGGCGCTCCCCTACCACGTTGCCGTGCTCGTCGAAGCGCTTGACGCCGATGTAGTCAAGGTAGCTGGGGCGGTAGACCGTGGCGCGGGAGTTGGCCTTGGTGAGGACGAGGACGTGGGGCTCGCGGGCTTTGGCGCACGCTTCGGGGGGCAAAGTGACGAGCCCCCCAGTCTCCCGGGCCATGTCGGCGTCCATCCGCAGCAGGCCCAAGCCGCTGCCGACCTGGGGGCGCAGCGCGTCGTACTCCTGCTCGTCACGGGTCAGGGTGTACTCGCGGTAGCCCATGAAGGTGAAGTTGCGGTCGGCGAGCCACCGCAGGAACTCCGTGCTCTCCCGGATTTCGGACTCGGCGACGCCGCCGGCGGCCAGCGTGTCGGCGGTGGTCGAGAGCTCGTCGGCCAGCAGGAGAGCGCGACGACGCATCTTGGCCTGATCCTCGTTGACGTGGCGGACGTCGACGAGGATGCGCTCCAGGTCGTCCTGGAGCTGTTTAAGGACGGCCGGGTCGGCCTGCCGGTCGATCTCGATGTGAATCCAGGACTCGGCGAGAGCGGGCAGGGTGGGCTCTTCGGGCTCGACGCCGCAGAGCTGCCCCCCGACGTCGCGCTCGACCCGCAGTTGGGGGTGGACGAGAAGCTGGATACCGATGCCGTGGCGGCTCAACTCCATGCTGATGGAGGTGACCAGAAACGGGGCGTCGTCGGTGACGATCTGGACGACGGAGTTGCCCGTCTCCCAGCCCGTATCGGAATGCTCAGGCGTGTAGACCTGCACATTGGCGCGGCCGGGGGTGCGGTGTCGCCCGACCTGCCGGTGGCTCATGGGCGGGCCACAGATCTCAGCGACAGAGCGCTCCTTGAGCTCCTCCGGTGCGACGTGCCGGTAGTACAGCCGGAGAAACCGCTCGACCTGGGTTATCTCGTCGGGAGATCGGCCCGCGAGCTCGGGCCATTGGGTGACACAGTCACGCAGCATCTGGTCTTTGACGGCGTCTGACTGCCCGGACATGTGCGACCTCACTCCCTTGTGAGCCGTCGGGGTTGGCCGTGTTAGAGCCACTGCCCAGCCCCTGGCCGATCTGAACTATGACAATTCGTGAAATTATTCGCGCAACAACCGAAGATTCACAGTAGGTGTGACTTTCGGTTGTGGACCTGTGCACACAGGTGAGGGCGTATTTGGGACACACGTCATTGTGCGCCCATGGCCGTGCCCTAGGCTACTGGGTTCGACGCAAGGGGCTGTTGAACAACGCGATTAACAATAAGTTTCAACAGTTAGCGAAGAGTTACGACAATGCGGCATTGACCTATAGCGCGGAATAGCCGCATTCTCCCTGCACAGCGGGGCGCACCTGGCCACCTCGGGCCACCGGCGCCGCGCCGGTGGCCACACCGTCGGCCCGCCGAGCCGGACCGGGCGGCCGCCGGCGCGACTCAGGCGGACTCGCTGCGCTGCTGCGTGGCCGCTTCGAGAGCGGCCAGCACGGCCGCGGTCTCGGAGAGGTCGTCAAGGACCTGCTCGGCGCCGGCGGCGTGCAACTGCGCCGCAGTGGCCGAGCCACTGACGACGCCCACCGGCTGCACCCGGGCGATACGGGCGGCCTCGACGTCACGCACCGAGGCAGTAACGTAGACGGTCGTAGCCTCGGGAAACTGGCGCTGATGCGCCTCTTCGGCCCGCATGCGGGTGAACTGGAGCAAGCTGGCCTTGGGGTAGTGCTCGGCACCGAACCCGCCGACGCTCATGTCCAGATAGCGGTCGAGACCGAACGCCGAGAGCTTGGCGACCGCGTTGGGCTTGATCGAACCCGTGACGACAGTCTGCACCGTGTCGGCCATGCCCTCCACCGCGGTCAACGCCTCATGGGCACCGGCCATGAGCCGCCCCTTGGCGGGAAGCTCGGCACGGTGGCGGGCGAACGCCTCACCCAGCGCCGCGAAAAAGTCGGGCAGCGGGTTGTCGTCGGGGTCGACATCGACGTCGTTGCGTGCCAGGAACTCGAAGAAGACCTGGGAGTCGGTCAACCCGTCGATGGCGGCGAGGTAGACCAGCGGTTGGCCCGTGACCTTCTCGAATGCCTCGGCATAGGCGGCGCGAGTCACCCGGGCCACGTCGATGAGCGTCAGGTCGATGTTCCACAATACGAGCCGGCTCATGGGGGGGCTCCTTGGGAGAGAGGGCCGTCTGTCGCGGGTCTATCTTGCCCCAGATCCGGCCCGCCCACCGCCACGGAGCCCCCATCGGCTCAACTCATGTGCGGATAGCGCCAGTCCGTGGGCGGCACGAACGTCTCCTTGATCGCCCGCGGGCTCGCCCACCGCATCAGGTTGAAGATCGACCCGGCCTTGTCGTTGGTGCCCGAAGCACGGGCGCCGCCGAAAGGCTGCTGGCCGACAATCGAACCGGTGGGCTTGTCGTTGATGTAGAAGTTGCCCGCCGAGAAACGCAGCGCCTCGGTGGCGCGGGCGACGGCCGAACGGTCGCGGGCGATGACCGCCCCGGTGAGCGCGTAGGGGGCGACGTCGGCCGCTTGGGCGAGCACCCGGTCGTAGTCGGCGTCGTCGTAGACGTGCACCGCCAGGATCGGGCCGAAGTACTCGGTGGTGAAAACCTCGTCCTCGGGGTCGTCGCACTCCATGACCGTGGGCTGGACAAAATAGCCCTGCGAGTCGTCGGCCGTGCCTCCAGTGAGGATGGTGATGGAGTCGGTAGCCTTGGCCCGCTTGAGGGCGGCGACGTTCTTGGCGAAGGCGCGGTCGTCGATGACCGCTCCCATGAACGTCGACACGTCAGCGGTCACGTCCCCCATCGTCAACGCCTCGACGTGGCCGAGGAAGTCGTCGCGCATGTCGGCCCACAGGCTACGCGGCACGTAAGCTCGAGAGGCGGCCGAGCACTTCTGGCCCTGGTACTCGAACGCCCCGCGCACCAGCGCCGTGCTCAGCACCGCCGGGTCGGCCGAGGAGTGGGCGACGACGAAGTCCTTACCGCCGGTCTCGCCGACCACACGCGGGTAGGAACGGTAGCCCGCGATGTTCTCGCCAACCCCGCGCCACAGCCGCTGGAACGTGCGCGTGGAGCCGGTGAAGTGCACCCCGGCCAGGTCGGGCTGGGCCAGGGCGACCTCGGAGACCGCCGAGCCGTCGCCAGTGACCATGTTGATGACGCCGGGCGGCAGGCCCGCCTCCTCCAACAGCCGCATCAGCCAGTAGGCGGAGAACGTCTGGGTGGGCGCGGGCTTCCACACGACGACATTGCCCATCAGAGCGGGCGCGCTGGGCAGGTTGCCGGCGATGGCGGTGAAGTTGAACGGCGTGATGGCCAGAACGAAGCCCTCCAGCGGGCGGTACTCGGCCCGGTTCCACACCCCGCGCGTGGAGATGGGCTGCTCGGCGTGGAGCCGGCGCGCATAGGCGACATTGAAACGCCAGAAGTCGATCAGCTCACAGGCGGCGTCGATCTCGGCCTGCTGGACCGACTTGGACTGGCCGAGCATGGTGGCGGCGTTGATCCGCGCCCGCCACGGCCCGGCGAGCAGGTCGGCGGCGCGCAGGAAGACGGCGGCGCGGTCGTCGAAGGACATCGCCCGCCACGCGGGAGCGGCGGCGCGGGCCGCGTCGATCGCCACGTGCACGTCGGCGGCGGTGGCGTTGGGCATGCGCCCCAGCACGTGGGCGTGGTTGTGCGGCTGTACGGCGTCGATCAGCTCGCCCTGGCCCATCGTGGACTGGCCACCGATCGTCTGGCTGAGCTGGTGCTCGGTGGCGCTGAGGCACCGGATCTGCTCCTCAAGCTCGACGCGCTCCGAGGTGGTGGAGGCATAGCTGAGGTTGGGCTCGTTGACGGGAACGGGCACGTTGGTCACGGCGTCCATGACAAGCCTCCCGACTGGATCACAGCGGGTCGAAAGCCCCCGGAAAGCCACGAGAGAGGCCACTCCCCGCGACTACCGGCGACCCCGGTCGCGATCAGCCATACCCGCAGGCGAGCCCGGTATGCCTGGCATGCGCAGGACACGGCCGGGAAAACGACGGTGCCATCAAGTCAGGCGACAGGAAGGACTGAAACGGATGGCACCTCCACGAAAGCCGCGCGCTCGCGTGCCTGGCCTAAATCCTGACGTTGGCTGGCCTTCTCTCCCCTGACAAGCCGCTTTAGAGAACTTACCCGTAGCTTGTCGAGCGACGCCCCACCTGCACCACGACGATAACGAGCCAGCCTCGATCAACGGTATAGATCACTCGATAGTCACCAATGCGCAGCCTCCGGTAGTCAGAGCTGCCTACCAACACCGTGGTACCGAACGCATAGGGATCGAGTTCCAGCTCGGCAAGCTTGCGCAGAATCGCCATGGCCTGTGCCCTGGGAACCTTTCGCAACTCCGCACGAGCTTCGACCTTGAAAACAGTTGAGTATTCAGTCACGGCGTTCGAGCGTCTCCGCCATCACCTCGGCAAGCGGAACTGTAGGAGAGTCGCGCCGCTCCTCGATCAGCCGCTCGATCTCCTCCTCATCGCGCCTGCGAGCCTCTTCCAACACCTCCATGGGAACGAACGCGCCAACGGCCTTGCCGTTACGGGTTACCACAGTGGCCTCGCCGAGTTTCGCGCGGTCAATAGCATCTGCCAAGTGCTCACGAAACTCTCTGGTACTCAGTGTCTGCTCCGTCTGCTCCATAGCTTGAGTGTACACAAGCGTATTTGTGTACACAACGAAGCGAAGCACGCTCATCCCCGCTTATGTGGGAATGGTCCCGTGGACCAGGCCATGGAGCTGTTCAAGGCGACGTGCTTCCCGCGCGGGGTCTGTGGCTGGCGGGGGTGGGAGAGTGCGTCGTTCGCTCGTGCCTCGATCGCTCCGCGATCTCAGCAGCCCGAGGGGGCGCGGGGGTTGAGGGGTGTGAAACGATGCCGGTGGCCCCTGGGTGAAGGAACGCTGCGATAGGTCGAGCCCCCAACGGGCGCCCCTCCCCGGAGACGGGGGCAGGGGCGGATACAGCGGGCAGGGCCACTCCCCGCCCCCGCGCCCCAGCTTGCGACCCCGATCGCATGGCCTATACCCGAGGGATGATGAGCAAGGTGAGGAACACCGGGAGTGTTTGAATTGCTACTCTTACCCCGGCGGGCAGACGACTTTCGATAAAGAATCAATAACAGCACACATTTTCCCAGGTCGACAAGTCCAAGCCCCACGCACGTGGGGATGATCCGTTCACCGCTTTCGCCTTCTTGCGTTCCTCCTTCCAAGCCCCACGCACGTGGGGATGATCCTGTGGCGTTGCGCATTTCGCGCGTCGTGTTCGCCCAAGCCCCACGCACGTGGGGATGATCCGATGCAGAATCCCGGGAGAGCGTCCTCTTTGCGCCAAGCCCCACGCACGTGGGGATGATCCGCCCGGCCCCTAGCTATGCGTGTAGCAACCGCACCAAGCCCCACGCACGTGGGGATGATCCGTGGCACTAGTGAGCGTCCCGCTTGCCGACGTACCAAGCCCCACGCACGTGGGGATGATCCGCGCTACACGTTCAGCGAGAGCGAGGCGAAGTCCCAAGCCCCACGCACGTGGGGATGATCCGCGAGGCTCGTGGACGCTCTGCGTCGATCTCAGCCAAGCCCCACGCACGTGGGGATGATCCGTCGTCGGGACGCCCGACGTCGACGCCATCGACCCAAGCCCCACGCACGTGGGGATGATCCGTTCCATCCCCGGATCCTCGGCTCCCGCGAGTTCCAAGCCCCACGCACGTGGGGATGATCCGTTCGCCGAGTACTCCTTGATGACGTTCGGCAACCAAGCCCCACGCACGTGGGGATGATCCGACGTCACCGCCAGGATGCGCAGGCGGTCCGGGCCAAGCCCCACGCACGTGGGGATGATCCGCCCAGACGAACCCGAGTGCGGAGAACGGATTCCCAAGCCCCACGCACGTGGGGATGATCCGCTCACACAGAGTCCACCAACATCCCTGAATCGCCAAGCCCCACGCACGTGGGGATGATCCGCGGGACAGGACCCGAGTGGCCTGAAACAAACCCCAAGCCCCACGCACGTGGGGATGATCCGGGTTCGACGAGTTCGACCCCGACTGCATCACCCCAAGCCCCACGCACGTGGGGATGATCCGCTTGCCGCGCGACGTTTCCAGCGCTTCGGCAGCCAAGCCCCACGCACGTGGGGATGATCCGCGGCCCGGAGCGGCCCGGTGCATGACGCCGGGCCAAGCCCCACGCACGTGGGGATGATCCGCAGATCGCGTGGGCCACCGACATACGCGAGCGCCAAGCCCCACGCACGTGGGGATGATCCGATCCGCCTCTACCCGCCAGCCGACCTCGGCGACCAAGCCCCACGCACGTGGGGATGATCCGAAAGGCGCCGCCGGGAGTCGTAATTCCTTTGTCCAAGCCCCACGCACGTGGGGATGATCCGGGCTTTTCGTGATCATCGGGACGAATCACTGGCCAAGCCCCACGCACGTGGGGATGATCCGGCGCCACCACCGAATGCGGCGACTGCCACGGCCCAAGCCCCACGCACGTGGGGATGATCCGACGCCGTAGGGAATGCCAGTGAAGTCGTCGCCCCAAGCCCCACGCACGTGGGGATGATCCGACTCGAAAATCAGCTTCTTGTCGATGGATAGACCAAGCCCCACGCACGTGGGGATGATCCTTTGCGGCCGGCCTTCTCGCCGGCCTGCCCGAACCAAGCCCCACGCACGTGGGGATGATCCGGCACGTGCGCCGATCACGCGACCCTGCTCGTCCCAAGCCCCACGCACGTGGGGATGATCCGCCCCCACCGGATGCCGGTGGGGGCTTCTTCCTCCAAGCCCCACGCACGTGGGGATGATCCGCGTGCGGCGAGCCGTTTGCGTAGGTAGTCGGGCCAAGCCCCACGCACGTGGGGATGATCCGAGCACGCAGCGAGCAGGTGAGCTGCCGGATCGCCAAGCCCCACGCACGTGGGGATGATCCGGGGGTAGTGCTCGTCAGCGGAAGCCTGCCTCCCCAAGCCCCAAGCACGTGGGGATGATCCGGGGCTAGCTGGCGGGTGTGGGCTGGGTGAGTCCCAAGCCCCACGCACGTGGGGATGATCCGTTTTCGGATGTGGTCGGTGTTTTCTTGGGCGGCCAAGCCCCACGGACGTGGGGCTCCAACAGCCGCCGGATCAGCGCAGCGTGACGGAGCGCTTCCCCGGATGTCGCGTCCTTGGGTCGGTCCACAAGGTCAACGGGCAGTCACAAGGAGGTGGTGGCCACGGGACGTGGATCGACCCAACAGCCGTGCTTTGTCATCTCCGCTGGCACGTCATGCGTGTCGTAGTAGTCGTAGTAGTGGATGAGTTCTTCCAACCCCTGACGCGGCTTTGGCGGTTCCTCACCCTTGTCGTACCTGTCCTAATCTTTCAACGCGCCTTCTTCCAGAAGATCCTTATCTCTACCTTGGTCATTCCACTAGGTAGGGCAACTCCTGGGTGGCGTACCACATGAGCTCGTGGTCCTCGGTGTGGCCGGCGTCGGGCTCGGTGAGGGCGGCGGCGACGTCGTCGGCGGCGGCCGGGTCGTCGACGTGGGCCGAGACGACGCGCTTGAGCGGTACCGGCCCTGCGAGCACGACGCGGGCGGGCTGCGCACCGGGCTCCTCGGGCTCGCGCACGGCGCCTTCTCCCAGCCTGGCAGCGATCACCACGCGGCGGCGCGGCGCGGCGGGGTCGGCGGCCAGCAACTCCAGGGAGGCGTCGGCCGCCGCCATCATCGCGGCGTACTCCACTTCCTCCTCATCGTCGCCGTGGGCCTGGCGCAGGGCCGCGGTGGCGGCGTAGGCGGTGAGCGGCGCCCCCTCGACTCTGCCCTCCTTGAGCAGGGTGGCCAGGGCCGGCAGTGTGCTGGGCAGGTAGATGTGCATGAGTGGCTCGTCAGTCCGGTGCTCGACATCGGGTTAGCGTCTTTCCGAGTGTCGCAAAATCCGGACGCGCCCGCGCGGCCATGCCGCGCCGCTCACCGTGGCCGGTCAGGAGTGCGTAGCGATTTCGACGCCGCAGACCTCCGCCAACCGGGCGCGGGTCTCCTCCGGGTCGGTGTGCAGGATGCCGGTCATGCCCAACTCGACGGCGGCGTGCACATTGTGCTCGATGTCGTCGATGAAGACGCACTCGCTGGGAGGCAGGTCGACCATGTCGAGGGCGTGGCCGAAGATCTGGTGCTCGGGCTTGCGCATACCCACCTCGCCGGAGATGACGACGGCGTCGAAGGTCTCGCCGAAGCGCTCGCGCGGGTAGCCGTTGCCCCAGGAGTTGGAGAGCAGACAGGTGCGCACGCCCTGTCCGCGGGCCTGCCGCAGGAAAGCGTACATCTCCTCCACCGGGTGGAAACCGGAGAACATCCGCTGCAACAGGCCCTCGGCGGGCACGGCTCCGCCGTCGACGAGCCGCAGTTCGGCCGCGAGCATGCGCTCGAACTCGCTCGGGTGAACCTCACCGCGTTCGAGTTCGTGGACCGGGCTGGCCGAGCCGGCCACACCGCCGTGGGGAGCCTTGAGCCAGGAGCGCATCACGCTGCGGTAGTGTTCGGTGTCGATCCCGTCGGCCACCAGCCATGCCTCGATCGTCTGGGACAGCGGAGAGGTCAGCACCCCGCCCCAGTCGGTGATGATGCCGCGGCACGTCGTGGACATTCCATCGCCTCCGTCCTGTTCGGGTTGCGACGGGCCCGGACCGCGGGCTGGACGTCGCGCCATCGTGGGGCAGACATTGTTCCCTGGGGCCGCTCGGATGAATCACCTGACTTCGCCGCGAGGACACGCCGAGACGGAATCATACCCCTCCAGTACCGACTAGTCGGTCTGAGGCATACTCTGTGATATGGATTTCGCGCTCAGCCCCAAGGCCCGGGACTACCTGGCCAACATGCAAGAGTTCATGGACGACCACGTCTACCCCGCCGAGCCCGTGTACCACCAGTGGCGAGCCGAGGCCGGCCCCGATGACCACTCACTGCCACCTGTCGTGGAAGAACTCAAGGCCGAGGCGCGCAAGCGCGGCCTGTGGAACCTCTTCCTGCCCGAGGTGGGCGGCCTGAGCGTCCTCGACTACGCGCCGCTGGCCGAACTCAGCGGGCGGTCGGTGCTGGCCCCGCAGGCCATGAACTGCTCGGCGCCCGACACCGGCAACATGGAGGTGCTGCACATGTTCGGCACCGAGGACCAGCGCAAACAGTGGCTGGAACCACTGCTGGACGGCGCCATCCGCTCGGCGTTCGCGATGACCGAGCCCGACGTGGCCTCCTCCGACGCCACCAACATCGCCACCTCCATCGCCCGCGACGGCGACGACTACGTCATCAACGGGCGCAAGTGGTGGATCAGCGGCGCAGCCGACCCCCGCTGCGAAATCTTCATCGTCATGGGCAAGACCGACCCCGACGGGCCGACGCACCGCCAGCAGTCGATGATCCTCGTGCCCCGCGACACCCCCGGCGTGGAGATCGTGCGCCACCTGCCGGTGTTTGGCTACCAGGACCGGGAGGGCCACTCCGAGATCCGCTTCACCGACGTGCGGGTGCCGGCGGCCAACCTCATCGGCAACGAGGGCGACGGCTTCCGGATCGCCCAGGCGCGGCTGGGTCCCGGCCGGGTGCACCACTGCATGCGCGCCCTGGGCGTGGCCGAGCGCGCCCTGGAGCTGATGTCGCGGCGCGCGCTGGGTCGGGTCGCCTTCGGCAGGCCCCTGGCCGATCAGGGCGTGGTGCGCGAGCAGATCGCGGAGTCGCGCCTGGCGATCGAGCAGGCCCGCCTGCTGGTGCTGAAGACGGCGTGGCTCATCGACACCCAGGGCGTCAAGGCGGCCCAGACCGAGATCGCCGCGATCAAGGTGGCAGCACCTCGGGCCGCGCTGGAGACGCTGGACCGGGCGATCCAGGTGCACGGCGGCGGAGGCGTGAGCGACGACTTCCCGCTGGCGGAAATGTATGCCCACACCCGCGCTATGCGCCTGTTCGACGGCCCCGACGAGGTGCACCTGCGCTCGCTGGCCCGCACCGAACTCAAGAGCCACCAGCAGGACTGAGGCTCTCCCCGTACCTCACCGTTCGGTGGGGCGGGGCCAGTCGTTCTCCGGGCGAGGGTTTCCAGCTCTCGACGAAGGATCGGCCTCGCCCCACCCCTACTGGAGCCCCCGCGGCGTGCCCCACCGTCGCGCGCCCGGCACTGCCGATTGTCCGTTCCAGCCCAGCGCCGACCGAGTTTTCCACAGATTACCGAAAGAACTCATCCGACTACCCATCGAAGTTGCATACTGACTCTCATGCACGCAAGGAGACATCATGAGTGTTATGGAACTGCGCCAGGACGAGGCCCGGGCGCCAGCGAGGGAGTCGGACGACAGGCGGTATCGCGAGGAGCCTCCCGAGGGGGAGTTGCTGAGGCTGGAGGAGCTGGACGAACTGGAGCAGCAACGGCCCCTGACCGTCGCCGACCTGGAACGGCTGGACGTCCCCAACGACGGGCGCCGCTACGAGCTCGTGGACGGGTGCGCGGAGTGGGTGAGCGCGTCCGCTACCGCCCCACAAGCTACCGAGACCGCGAAACGACCGAGACACAAGCGCGGGTGAACACACCCGCCACCGCCCCGCAAGCTGCCGAGATCGCGAAGCGATCGAGGCACGAGCGAACGAAAAACACCCCCACAGCCCCCGCACCCCCAGCCGTTCAAAAAACAGAACCTAGCCGGGATAGCCCTGCCCGTCGCCGAATTCCAGGTCGGTGCCGGGGATGCTCACCGGGAGGCGGCCGGTGGGCGACACCTCGCCGGCCAGCACGCGCGCCGCGGCGCGGCGGGACACCTCCACGGCGGAGTAGGTCGCCACATAGGCGTCGATGTCGGGCAAGTCAGTGATGTCGTAGGGGGTTCCCTGGGCCACCACGACCACCGGCACGCCCTCCCGGCCGGCGTTCCGCACCAGCGCCCGCTGCTCGGCGTCGCCGCGGGCGTTGCTGGTGCCGACCACCGCCACGTCGGCTTGGGCGGGGGCGGCGACGACCTCCATCCCCAGCTTCGCCAGCTCGCCGCCGATCGCGGCCTTGCCCGAACCTTGCACTGAGACCGCGGCGCCCGGCTCCAGCGGCAACGCCTCCTCGCTGTTGCGCAGTAGCGTGACCGACGCTTCGGCCACCTCGCGGGCGGCGGCCCGGTGCTCGGCCCCGCCCACGGTCTGCGCGGCCCGATCCGGGTCGGCGGGTTCGGCGTCGTCGAGGCCGTGCCGGAGCTTGAGTTCGAGGATACGCCGCACCGAGGCGTCCAAGCGTTCCAGGCTGATCCGCCCCTCTTCGACCGCGGTCGTGACCGCCGCGTGGGCGGCCGGCAGGTCGGGCGGCATCAACAACTGGTCGGCCCCGGCGAGCACGGCGCGCACGGCGATCTCGCCGTCGTCGTAGCGCTGGCGCACTCCGGCCATGTTGAGCGCGTCGGTGGTCACCACGCCGTCGTAGCCGAGTTCGTCGCGGAGCACACCGTCGAGGATCTCGGGCGAGAGCGTGGCCGGTTCGCCGGAGTCGTCGAGAGCGGGCACGACCACGTGGGCCGTCATGATCATGTCGGCGCCGGCGTCGACCGCCCGGCGAAACGGCGGCAGGTGCACCTCCTCCCACTCCTGGCGGGAGACGTCGACCTCGGGCAGACCGGTGTGGCTGTCGACGCTGGTGTCCCCGTGTCCGGGGAAGTGCTTGACCGCCGATGCCACGCCGTTCTCGGCGAACGCCTCGGTTTCGGCGGTGACCATGTCGGCGACCAGCTCCGGCTCGGCGCCGAAGGAGCGGATGCCGATGACGGGGTTGGCCGGGTCGACGTTGACATCTGCCACGGGCGCGTAGTCGAGGGTGATGCCCAGCGCCGAGAGTTCTTGGGCCGTGGTGGCGGCCAGGCTCGCCGCGGCGTCAGGGTCGCGGGTGGCGCCGACGGCCATGGCGTCGGGGAAGTGGGCGCCGACCGGCAGCCGCGCCACCATCCCCTGCTCCTGGTCGATACCGAGCAGGAGCGGAACGCCGGCGCCGCCGGCAGCGGCTAGCTCTTGCAGCCCGTTGGACATGTCGGCGATCTGGGCCGTGTCGACGAGGCTGTCAGGGAAGTAGATGAGCCCGCCGGGGTGGTAGTCGGCGATGAGGTCGGCGTTGGCCTCGGCCGTGGTGCCTTGGGCCATGGGCACGAACAGTTGGCCGATCTTCTCGGCCCGGCTCATCTCGGCCAGCAGCTCGGCGGCGGCCTGCGCGGCCGAGGAGGAGTCGGAGGAGGGGGAGGTGGTCGGGGAAGGGTTGGGCGGTGTCCCCTCCCCCGAGCTGCACGCGGCCGAGGACAGCAGCGTCCCGGCCGCGATCACGGCGAACAGCCCTCGAGGGAACATCTACGGCGCACCTTCACAGGATCTCATCGACGGTCTGGAGTGGGACATCACGCGATATCAGGAAAAATGCCGCGTGACCGCTTCACGATATCGACGTCGTGCAACCCCGCTCTCGGGACTGCGCCCCGGAGGCCCCGCGGCCGGTTCCCACGCCCAGGGACGCCCTATGGCGATATCCGAACACACGATCGGCCGCAAGACTCGCCTGCGTGCTGTTGTGAACGGGCAGAGTGCGGGGCCTTGGGCGAGGGGTTCATCGTTTGCTTGTACCTCGATCGCTACGCGATCTCGGCAGCTTGCCGGACGGCGAGCAAGGTGAGCACCGGTTCAGTACCGCTCGTTAGGGGCCCTCTCAGCGACGAAAACAACAAGAACAGCAGCAGGAAACCCCCAGACGTCGATGCTGCGGCCTGGAGGTGGAGCCGGTGACGAAGGCAGCGAGACGGGCCGTGGATGGGGCTGGCACCGGATGGGTGTCGGCGCACCCGCGCCGGGCGCCGGTAGCCCTCGCGGGATGAGGCTTAGATTGTTGTTTTCTCAAAAGAGCGGCGAGAGCGGGCGGTGGGCGCACGCGGGTGAGCGCCCCGCGGGCTGCCGAGATCGCGAAGCGATCGATGCACGAGCGAACGAAAAACACCCCCACAGCCCCCGCACCCCCAGCCGTTCAAAAAACAGAACCAGGGACTGGGACCACCATGATCGTCACGAGTGTTGCCGCTCGGCGCCCCTGGCGGCCCGATACCACCACGCGGCAACACTCGTGACGATCTCGCCGCACGACCCGGCCCCGAGGCGCCGTCTCCGGCAGCACCTCGGGGCCGGGGCTCCTGGAGACGGCGTGGGAACACCCCCACACGCGGGTAAGCCCCGCAGCGCCACCGCAGTGCGGCGCGGGGCTGCCCGATACCTGGGGAGGCAGGTGTCACAGCCCCAACTCGGCCACCCCCGGCAGCGCTTCGCGCGCTGCCCGCTTGGCCTCGGCCGCGTGGGGGGCTGCCCGCGCGGCGCGGGCCGCGGCGCGGCAGTGCTCCAGTGTGGCGCGGGACAGGGCGGTGCGCACCAGCGGCAGCGCCGAAGCGTCCATGGACAGACTGGTGGCCCCAAGACCGACCAGGACGCAGGCCATGAGAGGGTCGGCCACGGCCGTGCCACAGACCCCGCACGGGAGCTGCGTCTCGCGGGCGGCCTGGGTCGTCACGGCCACCAGGTCGATCACGGCCGGCTGCCAGGGGTCTTGGAACCGGCTCAGGCCGGCGATGTTGCGGTCGGCGGCGCAGACGTACTGGGTGAGGTCGTTGGTGCCGATACTGAAGAACCCGACGCTCTCGGCGATGCGGTGCGCGCGCAGCGCGGCGGCCGGAACCTCGATCAGTGCGCCGGTGCGTTGGATACCCGCCTCGGCGGTGGCGGCGGCAAACCAGGCGGCGTCGTCGACGTCGGTGACCATGGGGCCCACGATGCTGAGCTCGGCCTCACTGGAGCGGTCGGCCTCCGCCAACGCGGCGAGCTGCCCCGCCAGGAGGTTGGGGACTCGACGCATCATGCGCAGGCCGCGCTCGCCCAGGGCAGGGTTGGGTTCGACGGCGGCCTGGAGGTAGTCGGGGGCGTTGTCCGCGCCGAGGTCCAGCGGGCGGACCACGATTTGGGAGGTGGGAAACGCCTCCATCACCACCCGGTAGGCCGCTACCTGCTCGTCGTGGTCGGGCGGGCTGATGCGGTCCAAAAACAGCGACTCGGTGCGGTAGAGCCCGATACCCTCCGCGCCGTTCTCTAACGCGGCAGGCAGGTCCGTCGGGTTGCTGATATTGGCCATGAGGGGGACGGGGTGGCCGTCGGCGGTGCGTCCCGGGCCGGTGCTCTCGTCCATGACAGCGGGGCGGGCGGAGGTGGGGCTGCTGTTGGCCTCCACCGTCTCGGCTGTGGGTTCGAGCACGACCTCGCCGGTGGCGCCGTCGACGAGCAGGTCGGTTCCCTCCGGGATCTCCTCGCAGCCCTCGCAGGCCACGACGGCGGGCAGGCCCAGGGAGCGCGCCAGGATCGCGGCGTGGCCGGTGGGTTCACCGCCGGCGATGACGAAGGCCAGGACCTGGTTGGGGGTGAGGAGGGCGGTGTCGGCGGGGGTGAGGTCGTGGGCGACGAGAACGAACCGGCTGGCGGATTCGGGGATGCCGGGAACGGCCACGCCGAGCAGCCGGGCCACGACCCGTTCGCGCACGTCGTCGACGTCGGCGCCGCGTCCAGCGAGGTAGCCATCGGCGACGGTGGGCAGGTCGCGGTAGCGGGTGAACGCCTCGAACACGGCCCGGGCAGCGGTCGTGCCTGTACCGATGCGCTGCTTGACGTCGTCGGCCAAAGCGGGATCGCGTGCCATGAGCGCTTGGGCGTTGAGCACCTCTTGCGCCTCACCATCGCTGCGTTCGGCGAGCTCGGCGAGTTCGCGGGCGGTCTCCTCCAGGGCCGTGACGGCTTGGAGGCGGTGGGCTTCGGCGTCGCCGTCGTGGCGCTCGCTCTCGGACGGCTCGGGAACGGCCCGCGTCAGGCGCAGGGCGGGCCCGTGGCCCACCCCTGAGCTAACGCCGATACCGGCCAGGATCTCGGGCATCGTCTCCCCTGTTCGGTCGTGTGCGGCCACATGCGCGACCGTGTCGGACAGTGTCCGTATGAGTCTGTGTACTCCGCAGTGTCTGGGTGGAAATCCGTACCGACCATATACGGCGGTGCGCTCCTGCCCGATCGGCGCGTGGCGTCCCGCACCGCGGCGGGGACGGGACGCGGAGCGGGACCGCGGTCCCCGCACCCGGCTTGACGAACCCGTAGCAGCCTCCATGCGGAGAGCACCCGCCACTCGACCTGAATCCCCAGGTAGGTAGCCCGCGCCCCCCGCACGCGGGCCTGCACTGAGCCGGTCTCCGGTGAGACCCCTGGTGCCGCGCGATCCCCCGCGTGCGGGGGTGGGGGCTGCGATGCACGGGGGCGATGGTTAAGCCGGTGTGGGACGGTCTCCAACATCCACCAAGCGCGCGGGGCTGTGGGTGATACGCCCGTCCCGCACGACGAGCTTCTTGACCTCCACACCACGCGCGCGGGAGCTGTAGGTCGACTACTCGCCACCGTGTCTCGACTTCACCTCCACCACGCGCGCGGGGGGCTGTGAGCCGAAAAACGAGGACGTTCGGCCAAGCGGCTGCCCCACTCCGCGGGGCCTGCCACGCGGTGTGGGAGTGGGCTAAGGGGCCACGTGGTGTTTCCCGTCGCTCGTGCCTCGATCGCTCCGCGATCTCGGCAGCCAGGGGCGGACTGTCCCCAGGGCGAGTGCCCCACCCCATCACCCCTAAAGGATTCGCAACGCCGCACGCGCCATCAGCCCGGTCAACTACAACGACCCACCCCATCACCCCTAAAGGGTTCGCAACCCATGCACAGTGAGCTGTACCCAAGGCAAACACCCACCCCAAGGGGCTTGTAGCCACGGCAAGCGCCACACTCCACCGGCTCCTGAAGCCCCCACACACCGCAGCACGACCACGCCCTTGGGCAGTCACACCAACCGGCCACCACGCCCCAAGAGATCCCGCCTGCCTCGTTTCACGACGCCGCAGCCACCACCCCTCAGCTCGCCGAGACCACCTCCAACCACCACGCCCCCTCAGGCTGCCGAGATCGCGAAGCGATCGAAGCACGAGCGAACGCCGCCACCCTCCCACCACACACAGCTAACGAACCCATAGCAACTCCACCGCAACTCCACCGCGATGCTGGGTCCGTGGGGCGGCGGCTTTTCGCCGCTTTCCTTTCCCGCTTCTGGAGCCGGGGCTGCGCCGCTGAACGGCCGTTCAGGTCGTCGGGGTCGTTGCGGGTGCGATCCGGGGCCAGTTGACCTCGGTCAGGTGGTCGACGATGAGGTCGGCGTCGGCCAGGGCGTCCGGTGGGTGGGTGGTTGTCACGCCCACGACACGCATCCCCGCGTTCTTTCCGGCCGCCACTCCCGCCGGGGTGTCCTCGAAGACCACGATGTGCTCGGGCGCGTGGCCCAGGATGTCGGCTCCTTGCAGATAGCCGTGCGGCGCTGGTTTGCCTTCGGTGACGTCGGCGGCGGTGACCAGTCCTTTGAACAGCTCGCGCACCCCCAGGTCGGTCAGGGCTTTCTTAGCCCAGTCGGGGCCGGCGGAGGTCACTAGGGCGAAGGGGGAGCCGTGGGCGTGCAACTGATGGAGGAAAGCCACCGACTCCGGAAGGTACTGGACGGGGGGAAGTTCCGGGGAGGCAGCGATCTCGCGCAACTGGGCGACCAGGTCGTCGAGGGTCAGGCCGGGCAACAGGTGGGGGTGCTCGTTGAGGACGTCGAGTCCTCGGCGCCCCATGAAGCGGCGCAACAGTTCGTCGTCGTAGGCGACGCCGTGGGCGTCGAGCAGCCGGGACCAGGTGGCCAGGCTACGCGGCTCGCTGTTGACCAGCGTGCCATCGAGGTCGAACAGAGCAGCTAAGGCAAAATCCGTCTCAGGCACAGATACATTCTCGTTCACGCTCACTGCAACAGCGCGGCGACCCCGTGGATTTCACGCCGGCGCGAACCGGCGTGGTGACGAAACGCTCGGCGTAACCGCGTGCGCCCCATGCCGGCGCTGGAGGAGGCCAGCGGGGAAATCTCCCCTCCTGGCCAGGTGATCGGGCCACGGTGAGCTTGACCGGGCAGCTAAACGGCCCCTGGTCATCCGGGTGTGTCCGGGGTCTCGGTGAGCTGGAGGCGCACCGGTTCGGTGAGGGCGGCGCGCGCGCCGTCGAGGTCGGCGAGGCGGGCGGCGAGCGTGGCCTCCGCCAGTCTTTCCGGCAGGACGGCGGCGAACTTCAGCCCGTGCACGGCCCGGTGGTCCACCTCCGGCAGCACCAGGACCTCGCCGTTGTCGGTGCCGGCGCGGGCCTCACGCCAGGCGGCTGGGGTCAGGTCTTCGCGTAGCCGCAGCGAGAGGTCGGTGGGCCGCTGCACCGGGTCGGCGACCGAGGGCAGGGTGGCGATGAGGGTTGCGTTGGCGCGGTAGCCGGCCCAGGTCCACCACCGCACCTCCCCGCCGGTGCGGCTCACCAGTGTCCCGCCGGGGTGCACCAGGCCGGGGGCCTCGTCGCGGCGCCACTCGGTCAGCGCGCTGCGGGCGCGGCGGGTGAGCGCAACCGGTGGGTCGGCGCCGAGCAGCACCTCGCGCATGGCGCGGGTGAGGGGGTGGGAGAGTCCGGCGATGCTGCCGGCGTTCCACTTGGCCACGCCGCCGCCGGCCGCGGGTTCGACGAAGGCCCGGCGTCGGTTCCAGTCGATGCCGGTCACCCGCCAACTGCGTCCGCCGAGAAGGAGTAGCCGCGGGCCGGGGCGTTCTTCGGTGAGCACCGAGGGGTCGGTTCTGCCGATCTCTTGGCGCCCGGCCAGCACGGTGAACTGCGGCGGCGCGGTGAAGGAGGCGGTGAGTCCGCTGAAGTGGCGGTGGCCGAAGCGCTGTTCGGCCTCGGGGCCGACGAACAGTGTCCCGCCGTCGCGGTCGAGGAAGCCTTGCTCGACCATGTGGTCCACGATGGGGGCGGCTGAGCGGTCGAAGGGCGCGAGCCCGTTCCACTCGTGGGGCCATAGCTGGTCGCCGATGCGGTGCTGTTGGAGGGTGAGGGCGAGCAGTTGTTGGGCGACGAGGTGGCGCGGCTCGGGCGGCGGGGTCACCGGCTCGACCCAGCCGCGGCCCCACAGCAGGAGCAGGCCGGCGGCCTGGAGCAGGGTGTCGCGCTGCGTGGCGAGGAACAGGCAGTTGCGCACGCTTCCCGAGCGCCGCCCGGTGCGGCCGATGCGCTGGAGGAACGACGCGACGGTGCGGGGGGCGTCGAGCTGGATCACCCGGTCGAGGTCGCCGACGTCGATGCCGAGTTCGAGGGTGGAGGTGGCGACGATGACGCAGTCGCGGGCGTCGGCGAAGGCCTGTTCGGAGCGGGCGCGCTCCTCGGCGGACAGGGAGGCGTGGGAGAGGAACGCGTTGACCTGGCGGGCGCGCAGGGCCGCGCCCAGCTCCTCCACCTGCCGGCGGGAGTCGCAGAACACGAGTCGTTTCTCGCCGCGGTGCAGGGTCGCGATGAGTTTCGCGGCGTTGTCGACCGAGCCGACGTAGTCGAGTTCCACCTCGCCGGCTGGGCGGGAGCCGCCGGGCACGGCGGGGGCGGGCTCGGGGGCCACCACGTGGCCGCTGCGCTGCGCGGCGCCGGCTCCTTGCAGCCACGTGAGCAGGTCGTGGGGGTTGCCTACGGTCGCCGACAGGCCGATGCGTTGGAGGCGGCGCCCGGTGAGGCGTTCCAGCCGTTCTAAAACGGCCAGCAGGTGCCATCCGCGGTCGTCGCCGGCGAAGGCGTGGATTTCGTCGACGACGACGGCGCGGACCTGCCCTAGCAGGTGGGCGTGGTCGGTTTTGGCGCTGATCAGGATCGCTTCGAGTGATTCAGGGGTGGTGAGGAGAATGTCGGGCGGGTCGGTGCGGATGCGTCGGCGTCGTGCCTGGCCGGTGTCGCCGTGCCAGATGTCGGCTCGGCGTCCGATCCAGCGGGTGTAGGTGTCGATGCGGGGGAGCAGGTTGTTGAGTAGCGCCTTGAGGGGGCACAGGTAGAGCACGGCGGCGCCGTTCCCGCCCTGCTGGGCCATGGCCGACAGCAGCGGGAAGCAGGCGGCCTCGGTCTTGCCGCCGGCGGTGGGGGCCAGCAGTACGGCGTCGTCGCCGTCCAGCAGCGGTGGGATGGCCGCGCGCTGCAACGGGCGCAGGTCGTTCCAGTGGAGGGTGTTGACGATGTGGTGGGCTATGACGGGATCGAGCCGGTCGACCACGTCGACGGCGGGGAAACCGGCGCCGCCGGGGTCGGCGCCCCCGGCGGCGGCTGTGTCCTCTGCTTTGTGGCTCGGGGCGGCGCCGTCGTGGGGCTCGGCGGGGTCGGCCATCACAGTTCCAATTCGACGTCGTCGGCCGAGACGGCCGCGTTGCGCTCGACGTCGGTGAGCTCGCCCTCGGCGGTGGTGAGCGTGTAGTGCTGCCGCGGGTCGAAGTCGGGGAACTGGTCGATGCGGTCGAGGACGTCGCCGATGAGTTTTTTCAAAAACAGCCGGGGCGCCACTCCGACCTTTCCGCCCAGCGCCCCGCCGACGGCGTGCGCCAGGTCGGCGACGTAGGCGTCGTCGGCCAGGCCCGTGACCCGGTCGGGCGCCTCGGCGCTGCGGGCGTAGAGGTCGCGGATGGTCCTTCCCAGCTCCACCAGTGACTCCTGGGTGAAGCCGGGCAGCCGCAGTTGCACGGCGCACGGGTTGTCGAAGCGCGGGTCGGTGGTGAAGTCGGTGGCCAGCCGTTGGGCCAGCGGCGGGAGGCGTTGGATGCCTTGCTGGCCGTCGTAGAAGGCCGGCGTGCCGGTGATCGCTAGGAACAGGCCGGGGAAGCGGCCCGAGTGGACTTCGTCGATGAGTTGGCGCAGCGCGTTGAGGGCTTTGTCGCGGGCGTCGGAGCGCATCCGCTGGAGGGTTTCGACCTCGTCGAGCACGACGAGCAGGCCGGGGTGGCCGCTGTCGCGCAGCACGGTCAGCAGCCCTTGCAGGAACCCGAGCGCGCCGAAGTGGTCGAGGTCGCCGCGCACGCCGGCGGCGCGGCGCGCGGCGGCGATGTGGGGCTGGCCGCCGAGCCAGGCCAGCACCGCGGCGGCGGTGGCTTCGTCCCCGGCGGCCAGCGCGGAGCGGTAGCCGCGCAGGGCGGTGGCGAACGAGGGCGCGTGCCGCGACACTTCGGCGAGCCGGGCCGTGAGCAGTTTCTCCACGGCGGTGGGCAGCTCCTCCTCGCTCGCCCCGTCGGCGAGGGCGTCCTCTTCCAGGGCGTAGAACCAGGCGTCGACTACCGGCCGCAGCGCGCTGGGCGGGAAGCTGGCGGTGGCTAGGCGTTCGGTGAGGCGGCGGTAGACGGTCTCCAGCTTGTGCAGCGGGGTCTCGGTCTCGGAGATCTGCACTTCGCAGGTGGCGATGTTGCGCCGTTTGGCGCGTTCGGCCAGCCACCGGGTGAAGAACGTTTTGCCGGAGCCGTATTCGCCGCGCACCGCTTTGAACACCGACCCGCCGGCGGCGACGGTGTCCAGGTCGGTGTCGAGGGCGGGCTCGAAGCGCTCCAGGCCGGTGGCGAGCAGGTCGAGGCCGTTCTCGGGGACGGCGCCGCGGCGTAGCGCGTCGAGCACGCCGCGCCGACGCGCGGCGCTGACCTGGGTGGGGCGGTTGGTTCCGGCGGTGGACACGGCCGTCAGTCTCCTATCCCCAGCTCGAACTGGTCCCGCAGCAGCGCAGTGTTCAGCCGCAGGGTGCGCCCATCGGGCAGCGTCTCCAGGACTTGGACGCCGTCGTAGTTGAGTAGTTGGCGCAGCACGGCGGCGAACCCGTCGGCGCGGCTGGTCGGGTGGCCGACGCGCTGGGCCAAAGCTGTGGCGGGGATGGTGCCGGTCTCCAGCAGCACCCGGATCGCGTTTTCGACCTTGTCCATGGGGGGTTTGCGGGCCAGCAGCCCCACCTGGCCCTGGAAGGTTTCGGTGGCGAGGAGGTGCTCGACGAGCCCGCCCTCGGGCGCGTCGGCCTGCTGGGCGTCTGCGGCCTCGACCGCTTCGGCCGGCGGCTGGGCGGGCACGTCGAAGAGCGCGTCGTGGGTCTGCTCGATCTCGGCGCGCCGTTTGGCGTCTTGGGTTTGGCGAGCCGGCCGGTTGGGCTCGGGCTGGGGCTGGGGTGGCTGCTGCGCGGATGCCGGGGCGGGCCTGTCTTGGCGTGTCTCCAGGTGCCACCAGGCGGGGCGCTGGTCGCCCAGTTCGCGCCACCCTTTGGGCGGGGTGGCGCCGAAGGGCAGCAGCGCGAGCACGGGGATGGCGAACTCGGCGAGCGAGGCGCCGCCGTGGTAGCCGGCCTGCTGGGAGGTGTAGCGGGAGTCGGCGTCCCACAGGGCGACGATGGCACCGCCGGGCTCGGGGGCGACCACGCGCGGACCGGAGAGGGCGACCTCGGGGCCGGTGGTGGGCCCGCCGGGGGCGCGGTGCCGCGCGGAGGCGACGTCGTGCCCGTCGACCTTGGCGCCGTGGCGGTCGACGATGTGGCCGTGGTCGCTGGTGAGGATCACGGCCATGCCCTCGGTGGCGGCCGTGCGCAGCAGTTCGCGCAGGTGGCCGATTTCGTCGACGCGCCACGCGCCGTCGCCGAGTTTGTGCTCTTTGCCGAGCCGGTCGTCGATGGTGTTGAGCACCACGGCGACGTGACCGTCTCCCTCGGTGAGGGCGTGGGTCAGCTCCTCGCCGAAGGTGTCGCCGGGAGTGTCGCCGCGCAGGTCGTCCTTGTGGAACACTGCGGCGGAGCCTGGCTTGCGCCAGAACCGGTGGTTGGGAAACAGCCGCTTCTCGTCGGCCTGAGTGCCGCGTGTCAGTGTCGCCGCGAACAGCGAGGTGCGCGAGACCGCGGTCAGGGTGGGCAGGGCGGCGGCCATGCCGCGCCGCCGCGGCGGGGCGGCGGTGCCTTCGGGCAGCGGGTCGTATTCGGCCCAGCGTCGGCGTAGCTCCTCGCCCAGCTCGGCGGCGATGGGCGCGCTCATCCCGTCCAACAGCAGCAACAGGATGCGGCGGCCGGAGGCTAGCGCGGGTTTGACCACCCGCGGCAGGAAGGACTCCACGGTCAGCATGGAGCCGGGCTCGGTGCCGGCCGTGGTCCATACGGCGAGCCGGTCGGCGAAGGAGCGGTCGATGGCGCGGCGCTGTTCGCGCACCCGCTCGCCCAGCGCATCATAGGCGGCCTTGAGCTGGGGGTTGGGGTCGCCGCCGGCCTCGATGTGGTCCAGGGCGCGGTCGACCCACCCGGTGTCGCCGATGTGGCGCTGCACGGCGGCGGCCACCGTCTCGGCCTCGGTGGCGGGGTCGGTGGCCAACCATTGGGCGAGGCGCTGGCCCATGCGGGCGCGTTCGACGCGCACGCGGGTGTCGGGCTCCTCGGCCAGCAGGTGCGTGCCCAACTCGGCCACGGCCCGCGCGCTCGTCTTGGGGTCGCCGCCAGATAGCGCCTGGCCGGCGGCGGTGAAGCGCGCGTCGAGCCCTTCGCGCAGGATCGGGCTGGCAGCGGCGGCGTTTTCGGCGCCGAACTGGCGCACCAACTGGCCGGCGGTGTCCAACACCGGGTCGGTGATCCGGCGCGCTTGCCGGGCCGTCTCGGCGGCGTCGCCGGCCTCGCCGTCGCTGGTGTCGCGCCCGGCCGCCAACAGTGTGCCGACATGGTCGGCGCAGGCCCGCCCGAAGGCGGCCAGCCGCTCGTCCAGCGCCTCGCCGGCGGCGGGCGGGGGGTCGCCGAGCCACTGTTCGGCGCGTCCGCGCGCCTGGTAGGTCGCGGCGTCGGGGGCGAGCTGTCCCCACAGGGCGGCGCACACCAGCCCGAAGGGCACCGCCTCGGCGCCGTGGCCGGCGGCCACGAGCGCGAGCAGGATCTCGCCGGCGGCGCCGGCCTGCTCGGTTTCGCTGAGGAAGGCGGCCAGACCGCGGCGCTCCACCTCGCGCAGGGCCAGCAGCCGCTGCGGGCCGCCCGGGGTGAGCGACCATCGCAGCAGAGTGGGCGGGTCGAGGCGGTCGGCGCCGTCGCGGCCGTCAGGGTAGTCGGCGGTGTGCTCGGGGTCGGCGTAGCGGCCCAGGCCCAGCCGGCGCAGCGCCAGCGCCGACAGTGCGGCCGGGCGCGACAGCGGCCCGCCGGGCAGGCGGGGCCAGCCGCCGGGTGGGGTGGCCTCCAGCAGGGCTTCGGCGGCCCAGTTGTCGGCTTTGAGCCGCGGGTCGACGAGTTCGGCGCTGAAGGCTTCCCGCACGAGGTTCCAGTTGTCGACGGTGTCGATGCGCTGCTTGTGCACGCGGGCGAGGATGGCCGGGTCGAGTTCGGTCTCCTCGCGGTCGGTGAGCACGACCAGCAGCCGGGGGCGACCGGTGTGGGCCAGGTGGTCCAGCACCAGTTCGTGCACGGCCAGCGCTGAGGGGGCGGCGGCGACGCGGGCGCGCCGCCCCTCGCCCGCGGTCGTCTCGGCCGGGCCGTCCCACTGGGGGGCGGCGCGCAGCAGCACCACGGCGCGGGGGCCGTCACCGGCCAGGGCCTCGCGTAGCGACGACTGGGTGGACAGGTATTGGGTGAGGGTGGCGGCGGTCAGCCGCATCGCCCCGGTGGCGGCGGAGGTAGCTGTGCTCATGAGTCCACAACCTGCCAAGTGATTTCGATGGTGGCCTCAGGGGTGCTGGCCGCCAGCGCCTCCAGCTCGCTGCGGAGCTGCTCGGCGGCGTTCTTGGCCGTGGTCGTCGCCCGGCCGGCACGACGTGGCTGGCCGGTGGCGGCGCCGGTTCCGGCGGCCGGCGGGTCGGCGACCGTGTCGGACACGTTCGGCGTGCTCGACGGCGTGGTCAGGTCGACCTTGTCGGCTCCCGGACCGGGCGAGGGGGTGGGGGGCGCGACAGCGGCGGCCTGGTTGCGCTTGATGAGCGCGGTCACCTGGGTGCGGGTGTCGTCCAGCGCCGCGGCGAGGTCGGCGGTGATCTGGTCGGCGCGCGCGCTGCCGCGCAGCGACTCCAACAACGCCTGCCCCTCAGCGCCCTGCCCCTGGGCCAGCTCCAATGTGTCCCAGGAGGCGGTGGCCAGCGCGTGGGCGACCCGCTGGGCCTGCTTGACGGAGGCGCCGTGGCGTTCGGCGCTGGCCGGGCCGAGGTCGAAGCGGGCCAGAGTCTCGATGGTTCTCTTCGCCGCGCCGCTGCCGGCCGCGCCGTGGCCGCCGTCGGTCAGCGCGGCGAGCAACTCCCGCGAACGCCGGGCCAGCGCCAGCCGCCCGGACTCGTCGGTCTCGTCCAGGCCGAGGAAGTCGGCGTGGGCCTCCAGTTGGCGCACCAGTTCGGCGGCCGGTTCGGTGTAGTGGCGGGCGGCCTCGACGATCTGGCCGGCGACGTGGGTTACCATCCGGCCGCGCCGCAGCGTGGGCGCGGTCTGGCCGAAGATCGCCGCGAACCGCTGCCGGGCCTGCTCCCAGTCGTCGTCGGCGGGCAGGGGCTGGCTGCGCAGCGCGTCGCCGGGTTTGATCCGGGCCAGCTCGGGCGGCGGGTCCAGCACCACCCCGCCGCGCACCCACACCCGGTCGTCCATCTCGGCGAAGGAGGCCACGACCAGAGTGGCCAGGAACGGCTCCAGCCCGCGCGGCCGAGGCAGGTCGGTCCAGTCGGTCAGTCGGGTCAAGCTCAGATCGCCGGTGACGCCTTCACCGCGGGCCTGGGTGCGGAAGTGGTCTGCCCAACGGTCGGACAGCTCGAAGTAGGCTTCCTTCTGCTGGCCCAGCCCGAGCGGCCCGGCGATGCGCCGCATGAGGGCGCGGTCCTTGGCGGGGACCTCGACGCGCCGGTCGCGCGCCTCGGCGGCGGCCTGCACGTGGGTGAAGACGGTGCGGGCCTCGGCTTGGCGCACCGCCGCGCCGGTGCCGTCGGGGTCGAGGTCGGGGTGGTCGGGGAACTGGTGGGCCAGCAGCGTGCCCGCCAGGTGGCGGACGGCGCCGCGCATGGACTGGCCGAAGGAGAGCTTGGGACGGTCCATGTCGGGCAGCGGCACGACGTGCTCGTCGAAGTCGAGTTGGACGTCGGTGGGCTTTTTGTCCGCCAGCCCGTACGCCTGCTTGAAGGCGTTCTTGACCTGTTTGGTTAGCGAGTCGCGCTGGGTTTGCAGCAGCCCCTTGGCGCGCTCGCGGCTGTCGGCGTTGAGGTGGGCGGCGTACTGGGTGGCGAAGCGGTTGTCGTCGGCGAGTGCCTTGTCGATGATGACGAGCCGGTGGAAGTCGGCCAGCCGCTGGGCGGAGAGGTGGGTGGGCACCCAGGCGAGGGTGCGGGGGTGCTCGCCTTGGCGCTCCCGTAACTGCTGTAGCCGGTTGACGTCGTCAACGGGGCGGAACTCGCCCTCGTCGTAGGGCAGGTCGACGACGATGCGCCACCGGCTGTCCAGTTGGGGCTGGAGATCGTGGTCGGGCAGCTCCCCGTCGTCGGCGATGTTGCCGAAGATCACCTCGGCGGTGCGGGTGGAGCCGCGCCACACGAAGTGCAGCTCGTCGGCGCCCAGCCGCCCGTCGGCGCGCTGCACGTCCAACTCCTCGGCGAGCAGGCGTTTGACCAGCGCCATCCGGTTGCCGGCGTTGTTGTTGACCGCCGCGTTCTGCACGACCGAGTCGACGTCGACGCCGGACAGCTCCAGCCGCACCCCGGGGTTGGCCTCGGTGCCGGTCTCTTTGATCTCGGGGAAGCGGGAGGCCCACTCGGCGACCTTGCTTTTGATGATGCCGACCTCGGAGCCGGGGATGGGCGCGGTCACCGAGCCGTGGTTGAGCGCGCCGAGCCGGCGGATCGTCAGGTCGTGCAGCGCGGGCACGCTGGGCGCCAGCGCCGACAGCAGCAGCGTGCACACCAGGCGGTGGTCGCCGAGGAAGCCCTGGCAGCGCTGGGCGAGCTGGGGGTCGGTGACGCTGTCGGGGCGACGCTGGTACTGCTCGACCTCGTCCTCGGTGAGGTTGTAGCTCTCCAGCAGGTAGGGCCGCAGCTTGTTGCGGTACAGCTTGTCGGCGGCGTCGAAGACGACCTTCAACTGGTCGGTGAAGGGTTTGTCGCCGCCGTCGGCGATCAGCGGGTACAGGTCGCCCACCGGCACCAACTGGCCCAACCGCAGGTCGTCGCGGCGCTGGGCGAGGAGCTGGCCCATGAGTTTCAGCCCGGTGCGGGAGCGCTGCAACGCCGAGGAGATGTGCACCAGGGTGTCCATGAAGGCCGGCGAGAAAGGGTAGGTCAGCCTGAACGACTCTTCGTCGGCGCCGGTGGTGCCCTGGTCCGAGCCCAGCAGGGTGTCCCACACCTGCGGGCCGACTTTCTTGGTCTGCTCGAAGGCCGCGTCGATCCGGGCGGCGGCCTCCTCGCTCTTGGGTTGCAGTAGCCGGGCGTGGGCGATCTGGGGGAGGTTGCGGTCCTCCAGGGTGATCTTGTCGAACCGGCCCGAGGCCAGGTTGAGCGTGTCCTGGATGGAGACCTCCGCCGCGCCGGAGACCTCATCGCCGACGAGTTCGCGCAGATCGCGCTGGCGGGCGATGAAGGAGACGACGGGGATGGCGCGGCGGGCGTCGCCGCCTTCCACGAAGTTGGTGATCTTGCCGGCTTCGCGGGAGACGAGCTTCTGGTCGTGGATGAGCGAGGCCAGCCACAGGATCAGCTCGTCCAGGAACAGGATCAGCCCGTCGTAGCCCAGCGACTCGGCGTGCTCGGCGATCACCGACAGCCCGGCGTCCAGCGAGATGAACCCGTGCTCGTCCTCGGCGGCGCCGCGGGCGAAGCCGGGGAACAGGTTGGTGCTGGCGTCTTGCACCAGCTTGGCGCGCAGCTCGGTGGGGGTGGAGGGGTTCACCAGGTTCGGCTGCCCGTCCTCGTGGGCCTCGGGCGCGCCCATCGCCGTGTCGAGCAGTGCGGAGGTCCAGGCGAACGCGTCGCCCCACTCGTCCTCCTCGGCCTCGCCGTCGGAGCGCAGACCGGCGATGACCGCGTCGTCGCCCATCCGCTCGCGCATGGCGCCCAGGTCGGCGAACAGCGCGTCGCTGCGGTACACCCGCGAGGGCGGCGGCGCCTGCGGGTGCAGCCTGCTCACGTAGTCGACGTAGCCGCCCAGCACCCGCTGCTCCAGCGACTTGGCGCCGAGCATGTGGTAGGGCACCAGCAGGAACCTGCGGCCGTCGGTGGCCAGCCACTCGTGCTTGGCGAGCACGGGGTCGAAGTCGGCGCGGGAGCGCGCGGCCGGAGCGCCGGACAGCAGCGCGTGCAGCACCGCCATGAAGTGCGACTTACCGGAACCGAACGAGCCGTGCAGGTAGGCCGCCTTCGAGGTGTGGCCGTCCACGGCGGACTTGATCAGGCCGAGCGCCTCGTCGAAGTTCTCCCGCAGCCGCTCGGTGACCACGTAGTCCCGCAGCGCGTGCTCGGCGCCCTCGGGGGTGACCGCCTCGGTCAGGCTGAGCACGAAGTCGGAGGTGGAGATGGACTCTTTGATGTCGATGAGGTCCCGGAGCAGGGGCTGCTGTGCCATGGGGGGTGTCTCGCTCTCCTTCTGTTCCGCTGCTCCTGATGGTGGGTTTTCGCTTCGGGGTTAGGTTCTGTTTTTCGAACGGTTGGGGTACGGGGCTATGGGGGTGTTCGTCGTCCGCTCGTGCCTCGATCGCTTCGCGATCTCGGCAGCCCGGGTGGGCGGCACGAACACACTCGCCCGCGTGGGCGGCACGGACACACTCGCCCGCGTGGGCGACGGTGGGCGCGCTCGCCCGTGTGGGCGGCACGGACACACTCGCCCGCGTGCGCCCACTGTCGGCCCTGGCTGCCCTTTGCAAAAAACAGAACCTAGGACTACTTCTTCGTGGGGCGGCGCCCGCGGCCGGCGGCGGCCGGGCGCCAGGCCCGCAAGTCGTCGTCGGTCAGGCCGTGCTCGCCCTGCATCTGCTGGCGGTAGCCGGCGAAGAAGGCGGCCGGGGAGCCGCTGTAGTTCATGTCGAACTCGCCGTGCCACTGCTCCAGCCACGGCTGGAGCTCCAGCAGCCCGGCCAGGAACGGGGTGATCTCCTCGGTTGAGAGGGGCTGGTTGGTGAAGTAGGTGGCCAGCGCCTGCGCCTGCTCCCGGTGGTCCCAGCCCGCCCAGCCGTACAGGTCGGGGGTGGCGGTGTTGACCGAGCCGTAGGAGATGAACCGTTCCTTGGGCACGTCCAGCTTCCCGCGCGCCCGCCAGTAGGAGGAGCGCAGGAAGTCAGCCGACGTGTACTTGGGGGGAACCGGGATGGAGTCGCGGATCTTGCGCTTGGCGGGCTCGTCGGGGGCGGCGTCCTCCTTGCGCTGGAGGTACCAGACCTCCTCCCAGTCGGCGCGCTTCTTCAACCCGGAGGGCTTGTAGCGCAGCGCGGACAGGAAGGGGACGTGCTCCTCGGTGATCAGCTCGGCGACCACGGCGCTCAGGTCGGTGCGGGGGGCGTAGATCCCGGCGACGGAGACGAAGTCCTCGTCGCGGGAGAGCATGTCGGTGAGCCGCGCCAGCGACACCAGGCCGGGCATCCCGTTCTCGTCGTACCAGTGCTCACGGGCTTCCATCCGGTCCAGCAGCCAGGAACGCAGCGCCTTCTGCCGCATCGCCTCCCAGCCCTCGGTGGCCCAGCGGCGCTTGTACTCGGGCCGCTCCACCATGCCGATGGCGCGGGACGACTCGATGACCTCGATCCGCTTTCGCACGAGCTCCCGGTAGGACTCCGGCCAGTGGGACGGGAACTCCGTGATCGGGGTGGAGCCGTGCCGCGTGAACCACTCCCCCGAAGCCTCCCCCTCGGCGACCTGGCGAGCCAACACGATCTCGAACGCACGCTCGCCAAGCGCGAGTTCCGGCACCTCCACCGAGTCCGGGAGGAGCAGATCCTCGGAGGACCAACCCTCAGGAAGCAGGTTGTAGATGCCGTAGACCTGCCAGTCCAACTCTTCTTGCAGCGCGATCATCCGCGCACGGGTGGATTCCCATTTCTCCTTGGCGTCGCGGAGGGCAGCGGCGGTGGGGGTGGTGGACTGTGCGATGGCAGAGGGGGTTGTAGCGGAGAGTTCCTGCGCAAGGGAATCAAGCTCAGTGGCGAGGGAGGTGGGATAGGAGGCGGGGAGAGGGTAACGTTCGACGTTAGCACCATTGAATTGATAGCGGTTCTCCCACTGTTCGTCTTGAAAGCCTCTCCCCAATCCACTTCCACCTTTATTGTGACAGTTCATTTTGAGCCAGAAGCAGGCCGTGGAGCTATTGAGAACCCCAAGAAGTCGTAAATAATTCTCTTTATTTGACTCCTCTTTTAGTTTAATCACGGGAGCAGTTTGCTTAAAAACCTTACCCCCTCGATCTAACACAAAATGATTATGTGTAGCCACCTCAGCCAGCGAAACCCCAAAGGGAACAGAAAATCGCTCAGGATGCCAGCGACTCCACTCATACCATGTCAATCCGATTTCTTCATGCTTACCTCCAGGTTCGCGTCGCTCTCGCAGCAAAGAGCGATAGCACCACAACAAGGGCTCCAGATCTGGCGCAAGTTCAGCCTTCAGATCATCTGCATAAGGAAAAATAGATTCAGCAGTGGCAGCTATAACCCAGTCACGAACAACGTCACCCTCCACCAAAGAAACTACATGCGAACTTTCTACGCCATACCTATTCCACCCTCCCACCGAAGATAAATAAACAGAATCCGCGCCAGTGTGTGCGTAGCGCCCAATTGAACTACTTATCTCCCCCAGTCGAGAATCAACCAAGAAATTGATTTCCTCAACTATCTCCAAGCCACCATCAACAAGAATCCATGGCTGCCTGCCAAAGTAGCGCTCACGCTCCAGGTCGCCTACTGAGACCCATTTACTTAGTGAACTAGGCTGGTCGACTTGTTTCAGAATAGCCGACCACACCAACCCCTCTTCGGGGTTCTCCGGTGCGGCGGGTTCTCCTTGGACGCTACGTACGGTGCGGATGGTGGCCGAGCGCTTCTTTCCATCTCGCGGTATGCCGACGAGGATGACCGTCGGCGTCCCGTGCCCGGGGATGTAGGCTCCCGAGGTGTCAATGACCTCGGTGAGTTCCACGTGGTGGGCGAAGTACTCCTCGATCAGCTTCGCGCCGAACTCGCGTTTCATGAAGGAGTTCGCGGTGATCTGGCCGACCCGGCCGTATCCGTTCCCGTCATCGTCACCGCGTGTGGCCAGCTCGAAGAACCGTTGCGCGAAGGGCACCGAAAGCGCATACGTGCCCGAGCAGGCGCTGTACAGCTCCCGGTACAGCTTGTTGAGCTTCCTGTCCTTCACCGTGATGTAGGGCGGGTTTCCCACCACCACGTGGTAGCTTCTCGGCTCAAGAATGCCTGGATACTCGTGTACGTCCTCCGTGGCGTAGGAGAATTCGGCCAGTTCGTCGCCGGACTCCTCGCCTTCCATGGGGAGTTCGAGCTGCCGGGCTTTGATCAGCGAGTCGCCCACTGCCAGATGGATGGGCCATTCGTACTTTCCCGCCTCGGCCAGGGTGTGGATGTTGGCCGCCGCCATGGCCGCGACCAGGAGGCGGAAGCGGGCGATCTCCACGGCGAAGGGGTTGACGTCCACCCCGTGGACCGAGTTCAGCGCCCCCCGTACCCGTTCGTGCAGCTCCCGTCCCGGCTGACGCTCTCCCCACAGCTTCACCAGCCGCCGGAAGGCACCCAGCACGAAGTGTCCCGAGCCGCAGGTGGGGTCGATCATGCGCAGCTCTTCGTAGCCGAACTCGCGCACCGCCGGGTCCATGGTCCGGTCGAGGATGAACTCCTCGACGAACTCCGGAGTCTGCAACAGCGCATAGGTCTTCTGCGCGTCCTCAGAGAGATCCTGGTAAAGGTCGCCCAAAAACCGGGTGTCCCACCCTTCCGTCCCGCCTTCCCGCAGCGGGTCGGTGAAGTCATGGACGAGTTCCCCGTCCTCGTCGCGTTCGCGCCAGAACTCGACGAGTTCGCGGGCGCCGTCATGGCTCAGCGGGATCTGGAACAGCGGGTTGTGGTCGGGGTGGAACAGCAGCTTGTTCACCTGTCCCGCTCCCAGGTCGGCGAAGGCGTGTTCCAGCCAGCCGCGGTAGGTGGGGTCGGGGTCGCGGTCCACGTACGCCTCATACCGGGCTTGGGCCAGGTCGCGGCGCTCGGCCGTGGGGCCGGTGAGATAGGGCTCGGGGATGAGGTGGTTGTCCTCGGAGAAGCGGACGAACACGGTGCCCAGCACCCACGCCGCCGCGGCCTGGGTGACCCGCTCGTCGAGCCAACTGTTCCACGTGGCGGCGGTGCGGCCCAGCTTGTAAGCCCGGTCGTACTCCCCGCGCAGCCGGGTGCCGACCTCGGACAGCTTGCGCACCTGCGCGGCCAGATCGGTCTCCACTCGCTTGACCTGGGGTTTGAGATCCGCCAACAGTGCCGCGCGGTCGATCATGCGGCCCTCCCTCGTTACGTTGTCCTCTGATCTCCGCGTGGCCGCTCTGGCCTTCACGCGATATGTCCGCGATGTGTCCGGGGAGTGCCCGGGGGCGTGTGCCCTCGGCGCCGGCCGCCGCTACACGCCGGAGCGGTGGGTGTTGGTCACCCACGCCTCCGGCAGCTCGACCCATTCGCCCAACCCGGCCTGGTAGGGCACGGCGACGTGGCCCAGTCGCGGCTCGCGGGCGGGGTCGCTCTGCGGGCACAGCAGCCACAGGCCGCGCCCGCCGTGGCGGGCCTGGTCGGCGAGCCGGCCCAACGTCGTCATGGCGTCGTAGCGGGCGAACACTCCGGCGTCGCTCAGCAGCACCGGCCCTGCTCCGGCGTCGCGGGCCAGCAGGGACCGCAGCCGCGGCTCGACCTGCCCCCAGGCCGTGCGCGTGTACTCGGCCAGCCGCAGCGCCGCCTTCGTGCCGGGCTCGGCGGCGTCGGCGCGCAGGATGGTCTCCCAGGTCGGTTTCTGGCCCGGTTGCACCAGCCCGTGCATGGCTTCCAGGAACAGTTCGGTGACCGAGACCCGCTCGGCGGCGAACCTGCCACCGGGGTCGCTCAGTTCGGCGGCGGCCCGCGCGCTGGCGCCGGTGCGCACGGTCAGCACCCGGAAGCCATCGCGCCGGGCCGAGGCGGTCAACCGCTCTTCGGCTCGCACCGCGCCCGCGATCTGCGGATCGTCGGCGTAGCGGGTGAACACGCCGCGGCTGGTGCTGCGCCGCCGGGTGCTCACCGAGAGGTAGCTGGAGGCGGTCTCCTCGCGTGCGGGCAGGTAGCGCAGCGTCCCCGTGTCTTCGCGGGTGGCCAGCGTGAGGTCGAACCCGGCCTGGCGCAGCGCCGTGGTGAGCGGCCCGCCCGTGGGCAGCCCCTGCCCGCCCTCGCTGTCGGCCAGCGCCGGGAAGCGGGCGAGCACCCGCTCGTGGATCTCGGCGGGGGTGAGGCCGGGCTGGCGTTCGTGGGCGACGTCGGGGATGAGCCGCACCAGGCCCGCCTGGGTGAGCCGCAGCGCCCGCACCAGCGGCAGGTCACGGGGGTAGATCTCCAGGCGCGGGGTGGCGGCGGCGTTGCGGGACGCGGCGGCTGCCAGCTTCACCATGCGGCGCTCGTCCCACTCGACGGCCCCGGCCGGTGGGGTGAGCGCGCCCAGCTCCCCGAGGACGGTGGTCGCGGTGGGCAGGGTGTCGAGCTTGGCGAGCCTGTCGGCCACGCGGCCCAGCCGCTGGGCGTAGTCGAGCAGGCCGGGCGCGGAGGGGGTGTCGGGGGCGTCGTCGTCGCCGACCTCCAGCGCCAGCAGCCCGGCGCCCGTGGCCTCGTCGGTGGCCTCGCGGTTGGGTGCGTGGCGGAACTCGCTTTTCTCGGGGTCAAGCTGCTCGATCTCCACCACCGCGCGGACGGCGGCCAGGGCGAGCGCCCGGCGCTGGGGCCGCTCGGGAAGCCGGGTACCGCGTCGCACGACGAGCGCGTCGGCGATCTCGGCGGCGGAGGCGACCCGGCCGAACTCCGCGAGCAGTTCCAGGATCTCCTCGCGCAGCTCCCGCATGGCGGGGTGCTTGCGCCACCGGGTCCGCTGCTTCTTGAGCAGGTGCGGGATGCGGCCGACGCTGAGCCCCAAGGCGGCGGCCACGTCCTTCTGCTTGGGCCACACGCCGATGTCGGGCAGCTCGCCGCGCTCGTCGGGCAGGCGCAGCAGTAGCCGCACCATCTCGACCTCGCTGCGGTTGTCGCCGTTGCGTTTCAGCTCGGGCACGAGGACCGTGGCCAGCGCGTCGAGGCTGACTGCACGTAGGGCGCTGCCGGGGAGAGTGTCGGCGCTGTCGCCAGTGGCGACACTGTCGGCGAGGGCGGACTCGACTTTGCTGTGCTCCGCCAGTTCCACTTTGGCGTCGCGGCGTCCCGTGGGGGTGAGTGGGGAGACGGGCGCCTCGCGCAGCCGCTCGCCCCACTCGCGTTGGCGGCGCTGGATCTCGCTGCGGGTTTTGGCGCCCAGCCCGGGGGCGTTGACCAGGTTGCGCTGGCTGTAGTCGAGTAGCTCGCCGACGGTGGTGATGCCCAGCCCGTACAGGAACGATTCGGCGGCCGGGGTGAGTCCCGCCGCGGAGAGGTGGGTGTCGCGGTCGGCGCAGGCGGCGAGCCGCTCGCGCTCCTGCTCGGCGGAGAGCGGTTCGGCCTCGGCGATCGCCGGGGCGGCCTCGGCGCTTTCGCCGCCGGTCTCGCCCTGCTCGGCGGCGGGGGCGGGGTGGCGGGTGATGCGTCCCCCGGAGGGCACGGTCCGTTCCGCGTCCAGGAAGATCCGGCGCCAGGCGTCGCGCATCGGCTTGAGGTCGCCGAAGCGCTGGGTGGTGTCGCGGTGCAGCGCCTTGCGGAAGAAGGCGACGAGCCCGTCTCGGATGGCGGGGTCGAAGGCGTCGGCGGCGATCGTGGGGTAGGGCCACTGCTCGGGGTCGGTCTGCTGCGGGGCCACCTTGCCGTCAGACCAAACCGGCAATTCACCTGCCGCCATTTCGTGCAGCGAGACGGCGAGAGCGTAGCGCTCGGCGTGGGCGTCGTAGACCCGGCCCGTCACGTGGCCCAGGAACGGGTCAAGGTACCCCTCTGTACCGACGGTGATGTCCTGCGCCGGATAGCCGGCCAGGGAGAAGTCGATCAACACCAGTTCGCGGGTGCGGTTGGGGCGCACCCGGATAGCGATGTTGTCGGGCTTGAGGTCGCGGTGCCACGTTCCCTCGCCCTCCAGGAAGTCGACCGCGCCGAACAGGTAGTCACCGTAGGCTTCCAGTTGGTCCACCTGGAGGCGGCCGTTCTCGCGCACCTGGCGGGCCACGGTCTCCTGACGGTGGCGCGAGGAGCCGGCGGCGGGATCGGCCTGCTGCGCCGCGTCGCGCTCGTCGCCCACGTACTCCAGGGCCAGCACGGTGCGCCCGCCGATGGACAGCGGCTCCGGTTCGACCAGTTGGATGATGCGCGAGTCGGGACGCAGCCCGTTCATGACCTCGGCCTCGCGGGTCAGCAGCTCGGCGCGGCTGTCCGACAGGGCCACCTTGAGCACGGCGAAGGCGCGGGCGCCGCGCGTCTTCAGGTCGGCGTGCAGGTCGCGCACGAGGAAGGCGCGGCTGGTCGAGCCGGTGCCCAGCCGGCGCCGCACCTCCCAGCGTCCGGCCAGCACGTCGCCCGCGACCGCCTCCAGCGGGTCCTTCTCGCTCTCCTCCTCCCGCTGCGGTGCAGGCTCGGCGGGGGCGGTGAGCGTGTCCTCGGCGAGCTCCAGCATCTCCAAGAACTCGTCGACCGTGGCCAGGCGCCGCTGCGGCTCGTGGGCGGTGGCGGCCCGCACCAGATCGTCGATGTCCTCCGAGAGGCCGTCCACCAGCGCGCTGGGGCGCAGCCCGTTCTCCTCCGACTTCAGGATGGACATCAGCTCGGCCTGACTGGTGGCCGGGGCCGTGCCGGTCACCAGCAGGTAGGTGAGCACGCCCAGCCCGTACACGTCGAGAGCGACCGGGTCGGGGTGTTTCGCGGTCAACTCGGGGGCCATGTAGGCGTCGGCGTCGTCGGCGATGTGGGTCACCGACAGGGCCGTGGGGGCGTAGCGCTGCGCGCCGGAGGTCTGGGGGGCGTCGGCGCGGCGCATGGCGATCTGCCAATCGGAGATCTGTAGATGCGGCGCGAGCCAGGCCGCCTCCTCGCCGACGGTGCGGCCCTCGCGGTCGCGGTGCCGGGGGAACACGTGAATCGAGCGGGCCGCCAGCGCACGGTGGTGGATACGGCTGGAATGGGCCGAACGCACCGTCTCGGCGAGCTGGCGCACCAGCGCCACGCGGCCGAGGATGTCGAGCTTGTCGCCGTACTGGGCGAGGTAGTGGTCCAGGCGCAGCGCGTGCGGATGGTAGTCGAAGATCAGCGTCGGGCCGACCTTGTGGCCAGAGGGGTGGTACTGCTTGAGCTGGACCACACCGGGGTGGGGGAAGCGGCGCAGGACGTCGGCCTCGCGCCGGGCGGCGCTGTCCACCGAGGCGCGCAGCGTGCTGTCCGCACCGCGCTCGCGCAGGTAGACCCGGACGCGCACCGTCTCGGCCAGTTCGGTGTGCCGGGCGCGGTAGTCGGCCCAGGTTGGGCCGGTGTCCAGAGCGGTGCGTTCCAGCAGGTACGGGCCGACCTTGTACTCGGCGTCGCTGCGGCGGATGCCGACCCGCTTCAGCGCCGAGGCGATCTTGTTGCCGTAGGGACCGTCGATGCGGCGCCGCTCGTCGCGCGGGGGCCGCTTCAGCATCTCCACGAGTTCGGCGACCGTGTAGACACCGTTCTGGTCGTTGGGCGGCAGGCTCACCTTCAACGCGGAGTCGGTGAAGCACACCGACGCCGAGACCCACGGGTTCGCGCCGTTCTGCTTGAGCAGGCCGGCCAGTTCCCGCGACTTCTTGGTGACCAGGTGCAGGGGGTTGTTGTAGGGGATGCGGTGACCGGGCGGGGTGGTCTGCACCCACGTGCCGTTGTCGGAGGTGACGCTGCCGTGCCAGTCCTTCAGCTCGATCATGTGGACGCCGCCGGGAGAGATCACCAGCAGGTCGACCTCGCGCACGTGGCCGGTGTTGGCGGTGAAGGTGAAGTTCGACCACGCCCGCCACACGCCGTTGTTCGGCAGTTTCGTGCGAATGGCCTCCAGGCCCCGGCGCTCGTGGTCGAACTCGGATTCGGTGACGGTCGTCCACCGACCTTCGAGCATGCGCCCGCTCCGTTTGCCTGTCGTGCTTTATCGGCCGGGGGAGCCGAAATCTCGGGATCTGCGGCGATCCTAACGGAAAGGCAAGAAGCCGGACGGTGAAAGTCTTTTATTCGTCAGACCGAAAAAATGGTCACAACTCCCCATTTCGGACATTAGCGATGAAAGCACTCCACTCGGCCCAGGCGAAGGCGAGGTGCCCGGCATCGGGACGCTTGGAGTCCCGCACGGCCGCGCCGCAGGGGAGATCGGCGACCTCGACGCAGTTCTGGTTTTGGGCGCTGTGGCTGCTCGTGCGGAAGCCAGCGGGGACATGGGCCACTTCGACGCAGGCTTGGCCCTGAGCGCTGTAACTGCTCTTGTGAAACTCCAGGTGAATGCTCATTCCGTACTTCCTAGGGATCGCTCGATGTTCTCGATGAACTCAGCGGACAGCGCGGTGGACAACGCCACACTCTGGACATTGCCGAATGCCACGCTATAGCGGTCGATTTCCTCCGGCCGCTCCAGGAACAAGCTATCCGCGGCAGTCTCGACATGAACGATCGGCTGATCCTTGGGATCGGGGAAGTCGAGAATTCTGAACGGTCCCGCCAGGGCGAGATGAGCCCCGGCGGCGTAGGGAAGCACCTGGATATCGATGTGATGGCGCAGCGCCAGATTCATCAGATGCGCGAGTTGTTCGCGCATCACCTCGGCTCCCCCGATAAGGCGACGCAGCGCTCCCTCGTCGATGACCGCTGTCATGTGCGGCGGCTTGATCCGGTTGAAGATCTCACGGCGCCGCATACGGGCCTCAACCTGACGCTGCACCCCTTCCTCTTCGACAGCGCGTCCAGCCCGGAACACGGCAGCGGCGTATTCGGGAGTCTGGAACAGCCCTGGGACGGTCAGCCCTTCAAAGGTGCGGATCATGGACGCTTCAGCCTCCCAGTCCGGGAGCGCCTGCCCGCCGAAGACATCCCGGTAGTTGGACCACCAGCCGCGCTCCTTGGACTGCTGGGCGAGCTGGTGCATCGCCTCTCGGGTCTGGCTGTCCACCTTGTAGAGGTCGGCGAGCGAGTCGAGGTCGCTGCGGCGGAGGCGCCGGGCGTCGGCGGTCTCGATACGCCCAAGGGTGGCGCGGGGAACCTTGGCGGCCTTGGCCGCGTCCTCCAGCGTCATCCCGGCGTCCTCGCGCAGCCCACGGAGGACCCGTCCAAGACGGCGACGTCGGATGTTGGGGCTCTGGCTCTCCATATGACCACCCTGACGAGCTAATGGGAATCTGAGTTTTCCTCTTGTCAACTGGGAATCTGAGAATACTATAGAAGTAGCGAGATGACCACGCTTGGTCATCGACCTGTACGCTACTGCGCCCTTGCCGCCATGTCCGACGAACGGACCGATCAGCGGGCGCGGTACCCCCTTTTGTCCGTTCTGTTCTGCGGTAAGGAGCGCTCTCATGCCATCACTGTCCACAGTCGCACCGTTGCCCGAAGTAACCGTTCCGCTCAGCCGGTTCGTGCCGCCGCCGTACCGGCACTACTTCAGCGGTCGGCCCGAGTGCCCCAACTACAAGCGGCGCCGTTTCGACTTCTGCGGCGAGGCCGCCATGATGCCGCTGGTACGGGCCTTCCTGGACACCTGCGCAGCCGACCAAGGCCGCGAGTACCGCTACCTGTTCACCCTCCTGGGCAGCGAACTCGCCACCAACGCCCTGCGGCACACCCGTTCCGGCACACCCGACGGTGTCTACACCCTGCTCGCGGAGCGTTTCCCCACCGGGTTGCGCCTCACCTGCCGCGACGACGGCGACCTCGGCACGGACCGTTTCCGGGTCACCGCCGAACGGCGCCACCTCTCCCCCGACCCGGCCGGCTACGACCCCCAGTCCGAGTCCGGGCGCGGGCTGCTCCTCGTCGACGCCCTCTCCACCGCCTGGGGCGACAACGGCTGGTCCAACCACCGCCACGTGTGGTTCTACCTCGCCTACGACCTCGAACACAGCGCCTGGCCCACCACCTGAAAAGGAGCGCCGGCCCGTCCGCGTCCCCATGGCGACGCGGACGGGCACACCGCTCAGGAACGCGACGCGCGGACCTCCCGCCATTCGTCGTCAAGGACGGAATGGACGACGGAGTCGCGCCAGCCACCATCAACCCACAGGTGGCGCCTGATGCGACCCTCCTCCACCATCCCGGCGTTACGCATGACACGGTCGGAGACGCGGTTGTCGGGCGCGCGGGCACCCCTGACAGAAGTGGCCCTTCTCTTCGTGTACTCCCGGTAATCGCAGGAGGAAACACCTAGCGTGAGCAGGGTCCTGTCCCCTCATCCCAAGGACCCCACGCGCATGAGTGAGCCCACCGACACCTCCGGCATCGCCGGCTACTGGGACCGCTACGCCGCCGGCATCGCCGAGGAAACCCGGGAAGAGGCGCTGAAGGACGCCTTCGGCTGGTGCCAGTACGCCGGCCACGGGCCCGGCAACGAACTCCTCGGCGACCCGCTCACCACCCTCGAACTGGGCTTCGGGCGTGGCAACGCCGTAGCCGCCCTGGCCACCAAAGGAATCGAGGCCACCGGTATCGACGTCTCCCCGCTCCAGTGTGAGCACGCCATCGCGCGCTGGGGCCACCTGACCGGCGCCCACTTCGTCCAAGCCGAGGCGACGGCCTACCTCAACGACGCCACCCGGCAGTGGGACGCCATCTACTCCATCTGGGGAGCACTGTGGTTCACCGACCCCGACGTGCTGTTGCCGTTGGTGCACGAGCGGCTGATACCAGGAGGGCGGCTGGTGTTCTCCCACGCCCCGCCCGTACCCGGCGCCTACGGAGTGCAGGGCATGTACGCCGACGGGTTCCGCGGCCGGCAGGTGTGGGTGTACCGCTGGGCCTACGAGCCCGAAGGGTGGGCCGCTCTCCTACGAAAACACGGCTACACCGGTATCGAGGCCCGTGTTGAACCCGCTCCCCAACCAGACCTGTTGGGCACCCTCATCGCCACGGCTCACCGCCCCCGGTGACCCGGACTTTTCACCATGAGCTTCCAACCGATTGACCTCCTCGGCAGTGAAGGGTTGTCCCAAGCGGTTCGAGGAGAGTGCCGGTAGGTGAGCATTCCCCACGGGCGTTGGGCCTTCCGCGCGCCTGGCGGTCAATCCAGCGTGCTGACCCGCTCGGCCAGTTTCGCTACCCGCGGGCCGGAGGAACGCTGGGCGCGCAACTCCGCCAGCAGCACGCCCAACCGCCCGCGCGTCGTCGAACGCAATCGCTCCGGTGCTTAAGAACGCCGCGAGTTGATCCCAGAGCGGGTCAGTCAGCCATGATGGAAGCATGGACACAGGTCCCCCCAGTGATCACAAAGCGTCGCGACTTCGTGATCACCAATATCTGTGCCCGCCTTGTCGCCAGGGTCCCACACCACCTATCCGCGCGACCTCTTAGGTTCTGTTTTTCGAACGGCTGGGGATGCAGGGTCGTGGGAGTGTTCGTCGTTCGCTCGTGCCTCGATCGCTTCGCGATCTCGGCAGCCTGCGTGGCGACAGCGGACGCGCTCGCCCGCTCGCGCCGCCCCTCCCGAAAAACAGCGCCCGGTGGCCGCTACGGCGTTTCCACCACACGGCGGCTCCCGCGGCCAGTGCGCCGGCGGCCATCCCGCCTCCCGCGAGCAGCGCGGAACGCCACGTCCTTCGGCTGCGCGGCCTGGAGTGCTGGGGAACGGCGGCACGCTGCGGCTGTGGCGGCGGGGTGTTCCGATACACCTCGTCGAGGATCGCGACGAACCGGCGCTCCCGCCTACTTCCCTCGGTCATGGAGCGCATCTCGCGGGCCTGGGTCCAGTAGGCGTAACCGATCTCGCCCTCGAACATCTCCCCGGCCACGGCGCGCAGCCGTTCCTCCGGCAACGCGCCGGTCTCGAACGCGCTGGCCCACTGCGAAACGATCATGTTGGTGTAGAGCTGCTGTTTTCGACTCTTCGGGTCGTCCGGCTCGGGCACGGGACCCCAGCAAGCGTCCAAATCGGGATCGTCCATGGCCATGCGCAGCAGCTCACTCATGGCCTGACGCCGAGCTTCCTCGATCCCCCTCCTGGTCTCCCTGGCCTGGTAGATCAGAGTGAGGACGATCCCGACGAGCGCGAACATCGCTATGAGCGCTGAGACCGCACCGTAGGTCTGGCCGATGAAGCTCAACCGTTCCCACTCGTCACGGGCGCCGCCAAGCAGCCCCACCGCCAGCGGTGAGGCGGCCACCAGCACCACACTCACCACCACGATGAGCAGGACGACAATCACATACCGGGTGCTGGCCGCCGCTCGCTCGTTTCGTGTCCGCACATTTCCTAACTTCTCACATCCGCTACGTGATCTTAGGAATCGGACGTTCGGCGATCTCGCGGTGGAAATAGTCCAGGAACGGTTCGCTTTCCTGCCACAGGCCAGCGATGGCCTCGGCAGTCTGGGAGACGAGTTCGGGGTCGTCGACGCGCTTGGCGCCGACGGGGGTCCACGCGCCGTCGTAGCGGACCTGGTAGAGGGCGCGGTCACCGTAGACCATCAGCTCGGGCAGCACAGCCCTCGTTTCGAGAGGGGCCACCGTTGCCGCGTCGAGGGCCCGGATCTGGTGGCCGCACTCGACGAAGATCCGGTGGCTGTGCGACTCCCACTGTAGGTAGGGCGTCGGCGGATGCTCGACGACCCGCAACCGCCGAAACTCCAGCCCCTGTTCGGTGTTGGCGCGGATCTCCTCGCCGATGGCCTCACGCTCGCTCTCGAAAATCTCCATGACACGAGGCCAGTCACCGGCCACGAAGGCGTCCCACGCGGCGTCGCCGACCTCGTTGAACACCTGGGAGCGTTCGAGCTTCCAGATCACCCCGCCGTCGAGCTTGTCCTGCTCGCGGTCGCTGTCGGCGTGGTAGGTGGGCCGATCGAGCACCACCCCCGGGGCTTGGCGAACCCGATCGAAAATGTGCTCACTCATCGACAACATCCGGAAGAGTGGACCGAAACTGGTTTCCCGGAACGACCACAATGCGTTCATCGGCCGCCATGCTGACCTCGACCGGCAGCCGATCGGCCAGTAGTGCGGTGGCGTCGCGCCCGATGATCGCCACATCGCCGTCGTCGAGTTCCCAAAACTCCGGGCAGTCTTTGCCGACACGGCTATCGCCCAGCTCGGCGGCGGTCTTACCCAACCGCCGTTTGAATCGCGCCGAAGGGTTCACGTCCCATGGCCGGTCCATGAGATGGCTCCTTGCACTGGAGAACAAACCGGATTGACAACTGTGCCCGTTTTCGTGGATCGCTACACGGTCACAGCGGGACAGTTCTCCGTCACCGGTTGCCGCGGCGCGTGCCGTTCCGCGCCGAGGCGGGACAGCAGCGCGTGGGTGGGGCTCACGCGGTCTGGGTGACCTTGCCCAAGCCGCGGGGCGCGTCGGGATCATACCCCAGCCGCCGGGCAAGCTTTTCGGTGATGAGCTGGGCTGGAACGATCAAGCTGAACGGTGCCAGCCATTCGGGAAGGTCGGGGGTTGCCACCGCCAGGTCACAGGCACCGGCCAGCGCCGAACCGCCGCCGATGGCATAAGCGGGTGTGCCCACCGAAGTGACACGCTCGGCCAGGCGCACCGTTCCCTCCAAGGTCGGCCCGGAGTTCGCAGCAACCAGGATCGCCGGGGTCTCGGCGTCGACGACGGCGATGGGACCGTGCAGCAGGTCAGCGTACGACAGCCCCATAGCGTGCAGGTAGCACGCCTCCTTAAGCTTCAACGCCGCCTCCAAGGCCGTGGAGAAGGCCATGCCGCGCCCGGAGACGACCGCGCCATGGCAGCCCACCAGACGTTCCACAATCGCGTCGACCCCATCTTCGGGCATCGCGAGCACGTCGTCGATGGCCGCGGGAACGCCGCGCAGCTCACCGGCGTCGAGATCGGCTCCCAGCCCGAGGGCGAGCACCGCCAGCGCGGCCAGTTGGGTGGTGTAGGTCTTGGTGGCGGGAACGGCGAACTCGCTGCCCGCCTCAGTGACCAAGGAAAGGTCGGCGATCTCGGTTAGCGCGGAACCGGCACCGTTAGTGACGCCGACCGTGCGAGCGCCACAGTCGGCGGCCCATCGCAGGGTGTCGACGATCTCCTCAGTGCGGCCCGACTGGGAGATGGCGACCGCGAGCACACCGTTGAGGTCGACTTTGGCGCCATAGGTGGTGGCGATGGAAGGGGAGGCGAGCGTGGCCAGCCGACCGGCGTGAGCCTGGAGCAGGTAGCTGCCGTAGACGGCGGCGTTGTCAGAGGAGCCCCGTGCGATGAAAAGCACCTGGCTGGTTCCCCGCGCGAGGTCGGCGATCTCGCCCGCCCGAGGCAGGAGGCTGTCCAGGGTTCGGCGGAGCGCGGTGGGCTGCTCGGCGATCTCCGATCGCATGGTGCTCGTGGTCGTCATCATCTGCTCTCTATCTCCCGCTGCCCTATCTCGTGGCCGTGCCGAGCCCGCCAGGGTCACGCACGCGGACCCGCAGAAGGTATCCACACGGCCGCTCGTAGGTGTCCTGACCGGGGGTGACTGCGGTGAGCACGCCACGGATTGACACCTCGTGAACTACTATGGTCTAGTCCGGCCTATACCAGTACGCACCATATCTGACCGCATCACGACCGAACAGGCACCCCTCATGGAGATCGACCCCCGCAGCCCCGTCCCGAAATACGCCCAACTCCGGGAGATCCTGTTGGACTGGATCGAGGAGTCACGGCTCGGGGTCGACGATGCCGTACCCTCCGAGCGGGAACTCGGGCTCACCTACGGGCTATCGCGCATGACCGTGCGACAAACCCTTGACCAGCTCGTCGACGAGGGAAAGCTCTACCGGGTCCCGGGAAAGGGCACCTTCGTCGCACGCCCCAAAATCGAGATGTCGCTGCGGCTGGCCTCGTTCACCGAGGACATGCGGGCACGCGGCTTCGAGCCAGGCTCCCAAGACCTGGCGCGGCGCGTCGCCCCGGCCAGCGGACACCTGGCCCGCGTCCTCGGCGTCGCCCCCGGCGACCCGATCCACCACCTCGAACGGCTACGCACCGCAGACGGCGAGCCGATGGCGGTCGAGCGCTCCAATATCCCCCTCGCCCTCGCCCCCGAACTGGACCGCCACTCGCTGGCCGGGCGCTCGCTCTACCGGCTACTGGAACAGGAGTACAACCTGCTCCTCGACTCCGGAGAACAGACCATCGAGGCCGGCCTGTGCGACGCCACCGACGCCAAACACCTCGGCCTGACCGCCGGAAGCGCCGTGCTGCTGCTACAACGGCGCAGCTACGCCAACGGCACCTGTGTGGAACTGGCGATCTCCACCTACCGCGCCGACCGCTACCAACTCCACTCCACGCTCGACGCGCGCCGCAGCGGAACGGGGTGACGCGCGAACCGCCACGTCACGCCCGGCCGGCGGGCAGGCGTCCGCCGAGAGGTAGGCGTTCGCCGACGGGCACTACCGCGAACGCCGGGGACGCCGCCTGTGTTCTCTCCGCTTTCGCCAAGTGGTGCTGGGGACGGTAGCGGGCCAACGTCAAGGGCGGCGCCACCCCGCTCGGGGACTGTAGCGGGCCAACGTCAAGGGCGGTACCGCCCGCTCAAGGCATGGAGCAGCGGTGGCGCGGCGGCTCTTTCGCCGCTCGTGCACTCGATCGCTTCGCGATCTCGGCAGCCTCAGTGGGTGGCAGCTCCAAAACCCAGCAACTCCAAGAAGACACTCACATCCCCGAGTGTCAACGTCGCCCGAAAGTGGACCACTGGGCGACGGATGAATGTTGACCACCCTCCACCACCAGTTTCTTCTCATCGCTTGGTCGTCCAGGCTCAGGTGCGGTTTCCGCCTGAGGGAGGTATCCG